>CAJXEC010000004.1 GCA_913052165.1 uncultured Rhodospirillaceae bacterium | reverse complement strand
CGTCTGGACTAAATTCTTCTATCGGTTTCTTTTTAGCCTTCATAATATTTGGGAGCGACGCATATCTAGGCTCGTTGAGCCGCAGATCTGTTGTAATAACGGCTGGGAGTGTCAGCTCGAGTATTTCCAGGCCACCATCAATCTCCCGTGTGACATGCACATTCTTCTCCGCGATGGCTACGTTCGATGCGAAGGTACCCTGAGGCCAATTCAGCAAGGCAGCGACCATTTGGCCAGTTTGACTGCAATCATCATCGATTGCTTGTTTTCCAAGAATGATGAGATCCGGTCTCTCTTCTTTCGCCAAGGCCACAAGAAGTTTTGCTACGGAGAGTGGTTGTAGTTCTGCATCGGTCAGCACATGGACCCCCCTGTCCGCGCCCATGGCCATCGCAGTGCGAATTGTTTCGGTGCACTTTGCCTCTCCCATTGAGATAGCGACTACCTCTGATGCAGTTCCAGCTTCTCGAAGCCTAATCGCCTCCTCTACCGCGATTTCATCGAACGGGTTCATAGACATTTTCACATTAGCGAGCTCAACACCCGTCTTATCGCTCTTAACACGGACTTTTACATTGTAATCAACGACCCGTTTTACCGCGACCAAGATTTTCATGCTTTTCTGCTCCAACTATTTTGTCTTGGTTTGATGTTCACAAACTGACTTTCATTTTAAAGACGCCAACCTACCTCTCCGCTTAAAGCTGTCAAGGAGACTTTGCATTGCAAAATAAGCTTGATTTGCACTTAGGTGCCTAACAGAAAGGCCAGTCCCAATAGCGCTAAAGCTGCCAGTTGAAAAAAAACTCTAAGCCTCATCAAGCGATTAGACCATTTCGAGTTAAAGGGGCCTTGATGGATCATTCCGACAACTCCCATAACCAAAACTATTAGGGTTGCCGCCATCGCGATGACAAGGATAATCGAAAAAACCATATTGTAACTTTAGACCACGAACGCTTTACTTGAATAGCTTGGCATTTTGTCGCGTAATAGGTGGAGAAAGCAAGGTCAGTATGTCTCTTTTAGACAGAATTAAGGAGTGCAATAACGCCGGCAATTTGGGCGAATATCTAGCCTTTTTTACGGGGGGTATCCGAGTGGGATGGCTGAATGGCAAATTTGCATCAATCCTGGCCGCATACCCCGAGGTGTTTTCGTTTGGCCCCGATGGTGTTTCGCTCGTCTCAGAGCTGAAAACCTATGAGGATAGGACGAGAGCCGTTGCGCGGGTAACGAGAGACCTGTGTGCAAAAGGTTGGTTTGAGGGGTGGCGGAATGAGGCTTATGCAGTAGGAACTAGCTTCTACGGAGAGCCCTTGTTTGAAATAGAGAGAGCAGCGGTACCTCGTTTTGGGATCCGAGGCTACGGTATTCACGTAAATGGCTTCATAAAAAAATCAGGTTCGGTACATCTTTGGATAGGGCAGAGGGCCCAAGACAAGGCAACTTATCCTGGAAAACTCGATAATATGGTGGCCGGCGGGCAACCAGTTGGCATTGGACTACGTGAAAATGTGCTCAAAGAAGCTTATGAAGAAGCCTCTGTTCCAAGGTCAATTGCAAACCAAGCCATTTCCGTAGGGGCTATTAAATATTGTCACGGTTTTTCGGGGGGTGTTAAACCGGATGTCATGTTTGTGTTTGATATGGAAATGCCTGAGAATTTTACCCCCAAAAATACCGATGGGGAGGTCCAATCCTTCGAGTTATTGCCAGCGGAAGAGGTGCTGAAAATTTGCGCGGAAACATTGGATTTCAAATTTAATTGCTCCTTAGTCAATATTGATTTTTTCATTAGGCACGGAATTCTGGGTCCTGACCATCCGGAGTTCCTCGACATCATTGCTGGTTTGCACAATTGAGGAAGCTTATTACAAAAAAGCAGCTGGATCTCTGTGTGGCAGAGCTCTGTCAAAGGGATGCAAAGCTGCGCCTTTTGGTTACACGCATAGGTCCACCCCCGCATTGGTATCGACCGCCAGGTTTCAGGACCTTGCTCTATTTAATATTAGAACAACAGGTGTCTTTGGCGTCCGCTAGAGCTGCTTGGAATAAATTGGTCACGAGGCTTGGCAGGGAGCCATCCCCTGAGGCCTTTTTAACGTTGTCAGATCAACAGCTAAGGGATACGGGCCTCTCTCGACAAAAAATTCAATATGGTAGGACTTTAGCTAAGGCGGTCCTGAACCGTGTCCTGAAGCTGGACAAACTACAATCCCTCGATGATGCCTCAGTGCGTGAGTGTCTAACTAAAATAAAAGGCATAGGAGGATGGACAGCGGATATTTACATGCTGGAGGCCCTTCGGCGACCCGACATTTGGCCTATTGGAGATTTAGCACTTGTTGTCTCCGCTCAAGAGGTGTTTGGTTTGGATGAAAGACCTAGTGCTGAGCTTTTAGAGGAGCTGGGGGATGGCTGGCGACCTTGGAGATCAGTTGCTGCAAGAATTCTCTGGCATAACTATTTATCTAAACCCAAGCGTCGAGGGGGAGGAAAACCTAAATGATTGATGATTTGCCTAAATTGTCTGGTCCGGTGTTTGAACCGGCCTCTAAACAGCCTGCGAGCTCTATTGTCCTATTGTTGCATGGTTATGGTGCGAATGGTGAAGATCTTATCGGGCTCGCACCGCCTCTTTCGCAAGCATTACCGGACACGGTATTTCTGTCGCCTAATGCTCCATTTCCCTGCGAGGGTAATTCTTACGGCGGTTTTCAGTGGTTCGACGTTTGGCAGAAAGAGGGAAAGGATAGGATTAAAGCAGTTCGCTACGCGGCTGAAATCGTAGAGGCTTATATTACCGCTGAGCTTGAAAAACGAGATCTTGATCTTTCGAGAATGGTATTTCTCGGATTTTCTCAAGGGACAATGCTTTCATTGCATTTAGGGCTGCGCTTAGAAAACCCGTGCGGTGCAATAGTTGGGTACTCAGGCAGATTAGAGGCACCAGAATTGCTGGAAAAAGAAATAAGATCCCGTCCTCCGGTTATATTAATCCATGGTGAGGAAGACCCCCTACTTCCTGTCGAGATGATGGACGCTGCGGAGACAGAGCTGAGGGCTAATCAGGTAGACATTAGCTCCTTTCGACGGCCTGGTCTTGGCCATGGTATTGATCCAGAGGGACTGAAATTGGGAGCTGCTTTTATAAGCCGTTGCTTAGCTGGCTGACCCTTGATAGTCATTTGTTGCTATGTTGTGAGAGGTTAAAAGCCAGATTTGGAGGGCACTGATGATTGAAACAAAGGGTGTGTGCCATTTTACAATACCCGTTACAGATAGTCGTCGGAGCACAGAGTTTTATACCGAGATACTCGGGTTTCGATTGCTTAACGCAAATCATGAGAGAGGGATGGTGTTTTTAGATACGGGCGGAGATTGCGTTGTTTTGATGAAAACAGACACAACTATCGCGCCGGTAATGCAGCGTGACTCCCATCATGCGTTTCACATCGATCCGGAAAAATTTGATAGCTCATTGCAATTTTTAGAGGATAAAGGTGTAGAGATTATTCTGGTTGATGAGAGAAAGGAGAAAGCTGTTGTTACGGGCCGAAGCATATATTTCCCTGACCCAGATGGTAATGTACTAGAGCTTGTGGATATGTACGCTTATTCAGGTAATCAAAACTGAGTTTCTATGCCGCTTTTTCGACTCGCCGACCTGTAGAGTCTATAAAGCTCTTGACGCTTTTAACCTCAGTACCAGTAAGGCGTTCTGCCAGCCAGTCAGCTAAGTATGTACGAGGGTTCTCTCCGTTTGCTACGGAAGGGGCGTCTGCCACCGAATGGTTCGCCCCTTCATAAACACATATTTCTTTGGGGGATTTGATCAGATCAAAAACTTCATAAGAAAACTCAATTGGGCTCAGTTGGTCCTGCTCACCAGCCATAATGAGGACAGGACATTTTAGTTCTCCAAGATACGGTCGAAGGTCAATTTTTTTAGCAAATTCATCAAATTGAGCTTCGTCTTCATAATTTGCCATCCACATATACCTTAGTTTGAAACTTGGCGATGCCATGTTAAAAATGGTGTTACACCCAGGTTCATGGCAAACCCCTGAAACCCCGACACCTTTTATTCTATTGCCCAACGCTGCCGCCCATTGCAGACCCCAGTACGTTCCGAACCTAGAACCCCGGACTACAATTTTTTGAGAGTCTGTTAACGGGTGATGTTCTAGCCAGTCAATGACCACTTCTGCTGCATCCATGTGATTATTTTCGGTAAGGTATATTCTAACGGTGACGCTCTCCGCTTGGCCTGGACCATCTATCGATAAAACAGCTATCCCGCGCTCAAGGTAGGCATCTCCATACATCGAGACACGACTCTCTTTGCAGCTATCCATTCCAGGAATATTTATGATGCAGGGGAAAGTCTCCCCTGCCTCGGGCTCACGAGGTAAATGCAAATATGCGTGTTACTCCTCTCCCTCGAGAGGGATCCTGACTATTTCTATGGGTCTGTTTGCGTACTCGATGTACTTTTTATAGAAATGGTTCATCCGCTCTTCTTGCTCGATTAGTTCCTTGTCGACCTCAAAGATCGGCCATCGGGCGGTAGCCCATAAGAGCGAGGCGGTGAGGTAACTCTCTCTTGCCGCTATGGTGCGCCCTGCTTGTTCAAAAGCGAGGGCTTTAGCTTCTCTCTTTTTTGCCGCAGTGTTGAATTCTCTGGCAAAATCGCTGACTTTCTTAACTCGATCGCCGGCAGCTCGAAATTCTGGCACACCAGCGGGTGCTACCGGAGCGCTCATAATCGGATGCGTCCCTGGTCCCAATCCACACCGACAGTCCTGATAACGGCATCCAAAATCCACCTTTGTTCCTGCCAGCGCTTCATGCGCCGGTCCACTTTTGCAGTCATTGATCCCTCCTCGAAACAACCCTTATCCCTTTTACGCTAGGATGGGTAATTATTGTGAACAACAGGGATTGATTGAGTCGTGGAGATTTAAAACTATCCTGGCTGCCAAGCGTATTTTAACTTTGTAAAAGGTCTTTTGAGTGTAAGGATTGTAAATGACTTTATTAGCATAAACAGCAATGTGCAGATTACCGCCAACGCTATGCGGCGGCAGAGCTGTAGGGGGCGTCGCCGCCGATCACAGTCCGATGCATACGGCGAATATCAGGAAGCCCATACCCACCGACCGCCCGATGGCAAAGGCTCCTGTTATCCCATAGCACTAAGTCATTATTTTTGTATTTGTGGCGATAATGGTAGGGTCGTTTCTTATCAGTGATGTAAGAAAATAGCTGGTCAAGAATAGGATCTGCTTCATCATCCTTCATACCCACAATACCAACAGTAAATCGAGGCGAGCAATATAGGGCCTTACGTCCCGTTTCAGGGTGTTTTAGCACCAATGGCTGTATAACTTCTGGCCGCTCATTACTTTGTTTTTGATAGAACTCCTTCGCGCCCGGGCGATCTGGAGATATGGTCACACGCTTGTTACGAACTTTGCTAACATGGTGAATGCCATACTTCCCATCGATCTGTTGTTTTAGTTCATCTGGAAGAGCTCTATAGACCGCCTGCATGTTACAGAACTCTGTATCACCTCCACGAACAGGATTTTTCACAGATTGGAGAATTGTAATTTTAGAGGGAACCCTGATGTGCGAGGAGTCCGAGTGCCAAAAGTCGCCACCGTCGACTACTCCCACTGCGGTACCATCCGGTCGGATTTCGTTAGAGAGGATCATCACATGTTCGCTCTCTTGAGTTGTATGTTGAATATTTGCCGGTACTTCTAAAGTGCCAAATCGGTTGGAGAATTGGACTTGTTCCACTGGCGTAAGCCTTTGGTCCCTGATAACGATGACGTGATGATCCAATAAAGCCTGTTTGATCAAATTTTCATCGGGTTTTTTTATTGGTCGAGTTAGATCTAGGTCGGTTATCTCGGCGCCTAGTACATCTGAGAGCGGGCTAATTCTCATAATCAAATCCTTCTTAAGGCCGAATAAGTATCTTCCGAGCGCGACTTATGTCAAATGTCTGAAATTCGTTCACTTCCGCGCAGCCCCATTTATTCATATGCAGGCTTTTCGCAGAACGATCGTATCAAAATAGGGAGTCAATTTTTAAAATATCTCTAAAATGTGCACAATAATGCGATGCCAAACCAAATCGTATTGCGCTTTTCTATCAGATAGTCTTGCCAAAGGTTCCAAAATCTAACACATTATGTGGGGACCTAAAACGAGATAAAGACAAGATAAAGACAAGATAGTGTGTTGCCGATTATAGACTCTCCAGCACTAGTATTAAACGCAGATTATCGGCCGCTGAATTACTTTCCGTTGTCGTTGTGGTCATGGCAAAACGCAATAAAAGCAGTGTTTATGGATAGGGTAAACGTTGTGGATCGTTATGACAGAGAAGTGTCCTCTCCGAGTTTTTCGATCAAATTGCCGAGCGTTGTCGCGTTGAAAGAATACATCCCTCAGGCTCGACATCCTGCATTCACTCGTTTCAACGTTTTTTTGAGAGACAGATTCGCTTGTCAGTATTGCGGCGAGAGCTTTCTCTCGCCAGATTTAACCTTCGATCATGTATTGCCTAAATGTCGGGGTGGGAAAACGAGCTGGGATAACGTTGTTACAGCTTGCTCATCTTGTAATTTAAAGAAAGCGAATCTGATTCCTCGCGACGCTAATATGTTTCCTCGACAGCCTCCGTCCCGCCCAACAGTATGGCAACTTCAAGAAAATGGTCGATTGTTTCCGCCCAATTACTTGCATGAAAGTTGGAGAGACTATCTTTATTGGGATAGTGAGTTAGAGGCAATTTAAGATACGTGAGAATAAAAACTCGCTGAACCAGGGAGACCATATAGTGGTCTTGGAGAATATTAGCCCGCAGTTACAGTGAAAAACCAAGAAATAATCGTGTCCGAATTGGAGACCCTGGTTTTTTAACCGCAAGGAGTAACTCGATAAAACCCTCTAAATTCTTGTGCTTAGCCATATTGCAAGACGGGAGGAATTTTTAATAGTAGTTTTCAGCAGCTCGTAGCCCGGCGCATCTGTAGCTCCCTTTTCTCGTGCCAAATCTCTATGCGCCACCTCATCTTGCCGATAATCTTCTATAATTTCTCTAAGCTCTGACTCGTCATCCCCTAATTTTTCTCTTTGGGCGCTATAATGTTCATCAATAACTTCCTCAATAGCTTCCGTGCATGCCATTGCGGCTTTGGGCCCTAGGAGAGCAGATCCAGCGCCCAATGCAAAACCAGCTATGTGCCAGAGAGGTGATAATGCGGTCGGACGCACCCTTCTCTCTGCGATTAATTGATTAAACCCATCAAGATGCCGTTCTTCATGCTTCGCCATCTCTCTTATTGGTTCTTCGGAGGGAGTGCCCTTGAGGACGGCTAATTGGCCTTCATAGATCCGAACGGCGCCATATTCTCCTGCATGATTGACGCGTATCATACGTTCCACTTGGACCTTTGGCTCTGGATCTCCTGGAAGAAAATGTTGGACAAGCGTTTGGTTAGGTTTTTTTCTTTGGGTCATAGTTTGCCATTTCTTTGGGCTGTATAAAAAGCGAGAACGCCGGCCGTAAATGAGATAACTCCATTATATACTGCTAGTGACAGTCCAAACAGTGACCAAGGTATTAAATCACATCTCACGATCTCAGCATTCAGCAATTGTGAGCGTAATGTTTCTAGAGAACTGCCGCCTATGGGCCCCGTACAGCTAGGGGGCCCACTGTAAAGCCCGTATTCAATGCCGGCGTGCCAAAAGCCTATTCCGGAGGTGCTAAATAAGCAGAGTCCGATCATCCAGAGTAGTCTTTTCCGTTGGTTATCCAAGAGATCCATCTTGTATCCCAGCCAGCCAAAGATAATGACAGCGATGTGCGGATAACGCTGGATTACGCAAAGTGAGCATGGTTCCAAACCACCTACATACTGGCCTAAGAGCGCCCCTGCTAATAGCAAGGCCGACGTAACAGTGAGCACTCCGCATATAAGCCTATTGTCGGATCTAAAATTTTGTATCTGATACCACATAGCCCTGTGCTTATTAGTTAGGCATTTTAGGAAAAATTCAAAGTACCTTTATTTTAAAAGGCGTATTTAACAAGCATAAACCCACCGACAAGCAACGCGAAAAATAGTATAGTTATCAGCCCCAGGCGTCTCTCTATAAAACTTCTAATGGGAGGTCCCAACCACCAGAGGAGTAGGGCGACAGTGAAGAATCTTATGCCTCGTGCGACAATTGATGTCACCGTAAAATTGGTTAAGTTGAGTTCAAAAACGCCTGAAGCAATTGTCACAAGCTTAAATGGGAACATTGTGGTTCCGCCAAAAAACACAATCCATTGGCCATATTCTGCGTATTTACCCCTAAATTCGGAAAATTGGTTTTCGTAAGCATATAGCTGCAGCAGGGGCATACCTATCCTTTCAAATGCTAAAAAGCCAATCGCGTAACCTGCAAGGCCCCCTAATACCGAGGAAATCGTGCAAATGAACGCGATCTTGAACCAACGGGTTGGCGCCGCCAGTATCATTGGGATTAGCAATACGTCTGGTGGTATTGGAAAAATGGAGCTCTCTAAAAATGAAATGCCAGCTAAGGCCCATATGGCGTATGGTCTTCCGGATATCTTTATGATTTTACCGTAAAGGCTCTGAAGCATTTTAACCTCTCGGTGTGCACAAGATTTACCTTGTTTTTGTTAGCAGTGGAAAAGAGTCAAGACAAACAGAAGTAAATTTGAATTTTGAATACCAATATACCATTCATTGACCGGGAGCTGATCCAATGTATTATCCACATCTCTGTTGATTAAAGGGCCCCTGTGGCGGAACTGGTAGACGCGGCAGACTCAAAATCTGTTATCGGTAACGATGTGGGAGTTCGAGTCTCCCTGGGGGCACCAACGACTTAGTTATGAGGCAAGTAGGATCTGGGTGAAACCCAAGACAGGTTAGTTTAGGTGAGAAAAGTTCCCTTCCTGTGACCCGAAATTTAAAAATACTTCAAATAATTGGTTCCAGCAATCCCGGTGGCGCGGAAGCATATTTTGTACGCTTTGTGAGAGCTTTGAGAGCCCGCTGCGAAGTCACTGCGGTCGTAAAAAGGGGATCTTGGATCTCTGAACAACTCTCATCCTTGGATATACAGCATGAGGAGATGCGTTTTGGAGGTCTCTTTGATTTTGGAACGCGTGTAGCCCTGCTCAAGCTTGTCGGGGAGGGGAAGTACAATATGGCTCAAACCTGGATGAGCCGAGCGAGCAAGCATTTTCCTTCTCGAGCTGATATCCCTTGGGTCTGTAGATTAGGGGGGTACTACAAATTGAAGTATTATCGCGGAGCAACCGCGCTGATTGGTAATACAGAGGATATTTGCGAATATATAAAAAGAGACGGATGGCCGAGTCACAAAGTGGCTTATCTTCCGAATTTCGTAGACCCTCCGCCCCCGGGTAAAATACTGAGCAAAAATGAATTGCGAGTAGAACTCGGTATTCCAATAGAGACGACAGTTCTTTTTTGTGCAGGCAGATTCCACGAAAACAAGGGATATGATCTGGTGCTGTCAGCTCTGGAACATCTTCCAAAAGATACCCATTTTCTGCTAGTTGGTGATGGCGCTAAAAAAGCGGCGTTGGTCAACCAAATCCAGTCTCTCGATCTAGACGAGAGGGTTCATATTTTTCCCTGGGCGGATAACGTCTCCCATTTTGCGAGGGCGGCAGATATATGGTTAGTGCCTTCGCGAGTAGAGCCCCTTGGTAATGTGATAATCGAAGCTTGGTCTAACGGAATACCTGTGGTTGCCAGTGATACGGTAGGACCACTATCTTTGATAGCTGATATGGAAACTGGAGTATTATTTGAAAGCGAAAAAACTACCGATCTCATAAAAAAGATACAACTGGTGAGTAATAACCGTCCGTTAATCGACGCACTGGTGAAGAATGGCAGAGAAAGATATCAAAAAAATTTTAGTGAAGAAATCGTCATAAAAAGCTGGCTTAACTATTACGAAGCGGCCCTCAAACCTTGAGAAAGCGCTTTAACTTAGATCAACGCTGGTCGGTGTCAGGATTTGTGGCTGGCCTCCCCGAAAATTTACGGGAAGTCGAAAATTTTTTTGAGATTAAAAACTTATAAAACTTTTGATCAACTTGATTGCATTGATCCCAGAAGGCCCACCAATCTTTTTGATTGTCGTTTTTTTAACAGGAGTTAAAGATGACTTTTAAGCCTGCGCCCCGAGGACGCGAACACTCTGAACCGATGATGCATGTAATTGATCCTGCAGGTTGGTTCCCAGAGGATATGATCGGGACTAATGACTGGATCTATACACTTTCTGATACTGAAATATTGGAAATTCTCGGGGCAGTTGATTCCTTAGTGGAAGATGGCAAAACTGTTTTGGATATCACTCGTGAAAACTTCATTTTACCAGTATTTGATCAAAGGTTATCTATTTTAAGAGACGAATTACTTCACGGGCGCGGTTTTTTTCTAGTAAGAGGGCTTCCTATTGAAGACATTGGCCCACAGTCTGCTGCCATGGCATTCTGTGGATTGGGCACGCGATTTGGCCGTTGTGTCTCCCAAAACGCTAAAGGGCATATGCTTGGTCACGTCAAAGATTTCGGGGGTGATTATAGTGATCCTAAAGTTCGTGGTTATCAGACTGCAGCACAGATGAGCTACCACTCTGATCAATGTGATAATGTTTGGTTGATGTGTATTCAGCCGGCAAAATCGGGTGGAGAGAGCCTGATTGCCAGCACTGTAACCATCTATAACGAGATGCTCCGAACGCGGCCTGAGCTTGCAGAAGCTTTGATCGGTGACTTTTACCAAACTAAACATGGTGAAATCTCAGAAGGTGAAGATCCTTTTTACAAACTGCCCGTATTTTCTTTTAAAGATGGTTTTTTTTCGGGGCGGGGCGCAGGAAATCATCTGCTGAAGGCTTTGGATCTTCCTGGAGTTCCCCCTGCAACCAAAAACCAAAGAGAGGCTTTTCCGTATTTCCAGAAACTGGCCAATAAATTCTCTTTTCCTACTCACTTTCAAAAGGGTGATATTCAGGTTTTGCACAGCCATGTAACTGTTCACACAAGGACAGCATTTCAAGATTTTGAGGAGCCAGGAAAAAAACGGCATCTTATGCGTTTATGGGTGGTTGATGAGAATGGAAGGTCACTTGTACCGGGTTTCCGAGAGAATTTCGCGGGTATCGAAATGCCTGGCGTAGAACATACGGCACCATTAAATGTATTTGAGCCCGCCTGAGTTAACCCCGATGGGACTTGTTGTCAGTTGAAGAAAAAATCAAAAATCAGCCGTGACTCTTTCGTGTCTTGGGCTGAAGTATCAATCCGATATCGGGATCTAGATCCCAATGGCCATGTCAATAATGGCGCCATCAATCAATATTTTGAGGATGGGCGTGTCAAATTTCGTGAGGATCTGATGGGTAGCCTGGGACGGGAGATATTAACCGGCTTCGCGATTGCTCACTTCGAAGCAAGCTACTACTCGGCTCTTAATTATCCGGGGAGGGTAGAAGTTGGCACTGTGGTTACACGGATAGGGCAAACATCTTTCGGTCTAGGCCAAGCAATTTTTGTTGGCAGTCGAGAAATAGCTGGAGCGGATGTAGTTTCGGTATATTTTGATCCATCCACCGGCACAAAGAAGCCTCTTCCGAAAGAACTTCTAACTGTCTTGGAAAAAGCATCGCTGTAATCTCTGATCAGTACCAAGTTGTCTGGATATCCCAAAGTTTAGAAAATTGTAGTTAGTTACAATAAACAGGAATGAGCGGCCTATTCTTAAAAGTGCTTTGATCCGCTGATCACAGCGACTCCTGCTTTTGCGACCACTAGGTCCTGGGCCCCGGTTCCCGATCCTACTCCAATCCCCCCAATCAGATTTCCCTCAACTATAATAGGGAGACCACCCGGGAGATTTATCCGCTTACCGTCAGTTCCTATTGCCAACTTAATATCAATTCCGGCTTCAATGTCGCCTGATGGAATGCCATAGCAGGCGGCTGTTTGCGCTTTACGGAGCGATGTTTCAAGGGACATTGAAAAGGCCCCATCCATGCGCGCGAAAGCAATCAGATGTCCCCCTTGATCAACAACCGAAATGCATTGAGGAACCCCCATTTCTGACGCTGCAGCAATGGCAGCATTTAAAATTTTTTGGGCACCTTGATAGGTGAGTTTGAGGGTAGATTGCGTTTCACTCATGGATTGTTCCTGCGTAGATGGTTTGTAAAATGGATCATCAGTTAACGCGTAATGATACGCAAGCAGTTCATGCATCCAATTTTAACAGAATCATTCTGTGTGACTTACAAGACTTTTATTCGATGTGTGATCCAAATTAAGGGTCAATGTTCTAAAAATGATATGTAGAGTTTTCGTTTTTTTTGGACGCGGGTTCACACAACTATGCGCATTAACTCTGTTTTCCGTCGTAGCCGAAGGGTTTCAAGATTTCTCCGGCGACTTTGCCCCTTTTTAGGAGTCGTCTTTGGTCCGGCGGAAACGAGGTTCTGGCGTGAGCGGAACAACGATTGTCCCAAATTAAATAGTCGCCCAAGGACCATGTATGTTCGTAATCAATCCGTTCTATGTAATAAAAAAGGTCTTGCAAGAGATCGCTTGCATCAGATTTGTCCATGCCCTGAATTGCCGCACTCATTAACCTGTTAACATACAGGGCCGGGCGTTTTGTCTCTGGATGAATGAGAACCGCTGGCTGCCAACAATGAGGTATCCGGACGAGATCTGATAAATCTGGTTCTTGTTTCACGGTGTAGTCGTAGACTTGTAAAACCTTCTTCCCGGCAATCTTGGTTTTTAATTTATGGGGCAGAGCCTCCCACGATAAATAACAATTATTAAAAAGCGTATTTCCACCAGTTTTTGGCAATTCAACCGAATATAGCCAGGTAGCTTTATCGGGCGCTTGTGAAAACGAGTTATCGTGGTGAAACCACATATCACTATCACCAAAAGACCCTATTTCTTCGTTAAATTCATTCCTGATATTGGATACCAGCTGAATATTAAGGTCTTCATCTCGCCGACGTCCCAAAGGCATATGTATTTTACCAATCGAACCAAGCCAATCGGCACTTGTCTTCAGTTCAAGGTCATCAAGCTCCATACCACGAAAAATAAGGAGAACGTATTCAACGAAAGCGGATCTTAAGATCATGGCGTCTTTTTGAGAAATGCTTTCACCTAGAGCAACGCCTCTGACCTCAGCCCCAATAGCCTCCCTAAGCGGCCTAATTTCGATCATCTATTTAAACCCATTTGTTGAATTCTATTCGCTGCGTCTTTAATTGCCCACCCTTGTTTTGCATCGCTCTATCGCTCTAAGGAATGATGGATATTTAAAGGGGATTGAAATGCCATCATCCGTGTATCCCACCTTAAAAGATAGAGTAATGATCATAACTGACGGCAGGCAAACACTTGGTCGCGCTTGTGCACACGCGTTTGCTCAGCAGGAGGCATTCCAGTGATTGCCGAGCTGGAGGCGGAAAAGGGAGATCGCGTGGTTTCAGCGAGCACGCAGGAAGGCGGGCGCGCATTTTGTGTCCCAACCGATATTTCAAATCAGGCTGACGTTCAGGACATGGTTGAAAAAAACCATCGACAGGTATAGCCGTGTGGATTGTTTGATAAACAACGCAGCTGTCGTTTCCAAAATTACCATAGCGCCGTTTTGGGAATTGCCGGTAGATCAGCGGAAATCGGCAATGGTGGTCGTTTAAATGGCGCGTTTTACTGCTCTCGGGCCGTGGTTCCCATCATGCAAAAGCAAAAATGGGGCCGGATTATACATATTGCTTAAACAACCGCGTCTATCGAGCGCTTAAATTATCTCCATTATGCAGCGACGAAGTCAGCGATTATTGGGATGATGAGGTTAATGGCTCGCAAACCAGGAGACTGGAATATTGCGATGCATCTTTTTATGCCGGGTTCATGCTATGGCTTTGTTTGGATGATCCCGAATTTACCGCAGAGCAAACATTTGCTGAAAATGGGGGAATCGCTTTTCCCTTGTTTTTAAATTTTTGGGCTTTTGTGGTGAGCAGTAATCTTCTGATTACGCTGGGTCTCCCCCCAGAGTTTCTATTGTAATATCGATTTGCTCTCTTAGTTTCTTAAGCCAGGTTAATACTCTTTCAAAGTCTTCTTCTGTGTATTCTTCCTGAAAAAGTTCATGTTCATTCATGAGCTTTGCGATGATTTCAACAAACTGAAGCTGGTCTGGGTCCAATTTCTTCATGCTTTCTCTCCGGTTACCTTCATATTTTAAGGTCTATCGTTTCTGTTTTTCCACGACAAGGTGTATAGGAACCTCAGGTTCTCAGATGCGGTCCTTACCCCGTCTTTTAGAGCTCCAACAGGAGGCCAGACCAATGGATAGAATTATAGAAGTCTTAATTGCGGGCACACCCCTTGATATTATTGGCTTCTCCGGTTTGTGTGGGGTTTCCTTTCTGGGGAGTTTTATCGCGGCCTCACTGGGCCTGGGCGGCGGACTTCTTGTACTCGCGACCATGACATTATTTCTGCCGCCAGCGGTCCTTGTACCGCTCCATGGCATCGTCCAGGTTGGGTCTAATGGCTTTCGTATATGGCTTATGAGAAGGGATGCGCTTTATACTGTCGCACCGGCGTTTATTGTGGGTACCCTTTTAGGAGCTTGGATTGGCGGAAAAACCGTATTCGCACTTGAAACCTGGGTCTTGCAAATGATCCTCGGCCTTTTTGTTCTGTATGCGACATGGGCGCCGAGTTTCACAAGTCGCAAACCGGGGCCAATTAAATTTCTAAGTGTTGGGATAGCTGGCGGGTTTGCGACAATGTTTGTTGGCGGCACCGGGCCTCTCGTTGCGCCGTTCGTGAAGGCTTCATGTTCGGCTCGGCAACAGGTTGTCTCTACCCAGGCCCTTCTCATGACCTTTCAACATCTATTTAAAGTGATTGCCTTTGGTTTGCTGGGTTTCGGGTTTGGGCCCTACGTACCGCTGCTTGTGGGATTGATAGGATTTGGCATGATTGGCACCTGGGTAGGAAGAAAGGTTCTGGATAAACTTCCAGAAAAAGTATTCAGGATCGGGCTCAATGTTATTTTGACATTATTGGCCTCAAGGTTGCTCTATGCCGCGGTGTTGCCTCATATTTCTGACTAACTTTTTCCTGATTTCGAAATCCAATTAAACAGAAAAGCCGCAATAACAGCCCCCGCAAATTGTGCTGCTGCGAATGCCGGAACATGATTGGGTAAAATTCCCGAAAAGGTATCAGTAAGACTTCTTGCGATGGTAACCGCGGGATTGGCAAATGATGTGGACGAGGTAAACCAGTAAGCTGCTGAAATATATAACCCAACCGCGAAAGGAACCGCGCTCTCCCTGAATTTAACGCAACCCAGAATAACAAAAACCAGACCAAATGTTGCAATAAATTCTGAGTACCATTGGGATGGTCCCGATCGCAATTTTTTCGAGGATTGGAGCAGTTCTATTTCAAACATGAAGTGAGCGCTTACCACACCAAGGATTGCACCCACGAGTTGAGCTCCGATATAAGCCGCGGCAATTCCAAGCCCGATATCCTTTCTTAAGAGAAAAACGAATGTTACGGCAGGATTGAAATGAGCCCCAGAGACTGGCCCAAATACAATAATTAACACACTAAGGATCGCTCCAGTAGCGGCCATATTGGCTAGCAGGGCCACGCCATCGTCGGGGGATAGGTTTGTCCCCATGATACCCGAACCAACTACACCCATTAATAACAAGGCGGTCCCTAAAAATTCTGATGTTAATCGACGCGGTAGTGTAAACATGACATTTATCCAGTGATTATTTTAGGCGTATGGCCTCAATGATAAGACTATTGGTTGGGTTATGATGTTGTTACATTGGTATCGAAAAATCTGACGATCTTACTCAATCTGAGATTCAGTTATGAGGGCTCTTTTACATTTAAACTCTAAAATATTTCAGTTTGATGACATGGACGGACTGTTCCATAGTACATCTGCAAAGAAGATCCACCGCAAGCGGAGCCGCTCTGTTGTCTAAACAAATTATCGCACGTTTTCCCGAAGATCCGCATGATCATCGTCAGTGTTTCGATGAAGCGATGAATACGGCAGAAAATTTGTGCAAGAGACTCGGTTTAAAACTGACGGCTCAACGGAGGCGGGTGCTCGAGTTATTGTGGTCCAGCCACAAACCCCTAGGTGCTTATGAAATTCTGGATATGCTGAATAAGCAGGGCGCGGGCGCAGCGCCGACGACGGTCTATCGTGCGCTAGATTTTCTGTTATCCAATGGGCTGATCCACCGAATTGAGTCACTAAATGCATTTGTTGGATGTGCGGCGCCAGATAAGGAGCACGGAGGCCAATTTTTAATATGTAGCAGTTGCGGACTCACAGCGGAATTAGACGATGATGGGCTGACTGAAGAGATCCGCGATAGGGCTGCTAAATTGGGTTTTGATGTCAAGAAGCAAACAATCGAAGTATCCGGACTCTGTCCTGCGTGTTTTGTCCCAAATAATAAATAGTGTGTTTTCCTAATTACGCTGTCTCAACGATCTTTTTGAGCAAGGACCCGCTTTAAAGGTTTATGACAGCAACAAACAAAGGGAGAACTTTCATATATTTTAATATTTTTTTTAACAGCCGCAGGTTTCTGAGTGAAAAACCTCATGAGCAACCTTCCTGAGGCTATGTTTCTTGTCATTACTTTTTAGTTCCGAGTTCTCAATATATTCTTGAGGTTTAAATCCCAGAGGCGAAGGGATAATCAGAGCCCATCATTATTTTTTCATTGCGGCTGCCGTATTAACCATTGAATGGATGGCTCTTGCGTAATCCAGCGCCCCTTGATCGTCCATTCGAGGCGCTGAAGTAAGATATTCTTTTAAGCCCAAAATAGCGGGACGCTTTCGACTGAGTAAAATATCACAAAATTCCTTTACCTCGGCCTCGAGATCTTTGTCTTCTGCAACTGTTGAAATGATGCCGTAGGCCATAGCCTGTTCGGCAGAAATAAATTTTGCTGTATAAGTCATCCACAAAATAGCATTTCTGTTCATACGATCGTAGATTGCTGACATCACCATCGTCGGCATCACGTTGTGATCCATTTCCGGAATGTTAAACTTTGCAGACTTTGCTGCTATCGTGACATCACAGACTGCGGCAACTGCGGTGCCGAACCCCATGCAGCGCCCTTCAATCACAGCGACGACCGGGATTTTGCAATTTTTTATCGCATTGTAACAGTAGAATATTGAGTCATATTCATCGCGTCGCGTATATGCTTCTGGGTGCGGAGGACCTGCATCAGGATTTCTTGCCCTCCCAGTACAAAAGTCAGGCCCACAGCTTCTGAGCAGGACCATGTCAGATGTTTCATGTGCTGAGGCAAGCTTGGCAGAGAACTCTGCCGCCATAGAGTCAGAACACGCGTTATCGTCAGGTCGGTTGAAGGTCGCTTCAAAAACTCTTCCATTCTGATTGAGAAGAAGGTGATTACTCATAAAAATCTCCAATTCCGATGTATTTCTAGCTGTTCAACAATTCTTCAAGGTCCCGGACGCGCATGGGCAAGGTTGCGATTGATTTGCCAAGTGGTGCGAGTGCATCATTTACGGCGCTGGCAATAGCTGCAGGAGCGCCGAGATATCCAGATTCTCCCGAACCCTTCTGACCGAATTCTGTAAGTGGTGAAGGAGTATGATGTTTGATCATCTCGACAGCTGGGATTTCATGGGCAGAGGGCAATAGGTAATCCATAAAAGTTCCTGCTTGGAGCTGCCCACTCTCGTCGTATTGAAATTTCTCGTAAAGCGCAGCTCCTATACCATGTGCAATCCCACCGAATGTCATCCCCCTCACGATATCGGGGTTAATAACAGTCCCACAATCGTGACCAATGTAATAGTCATGGATTTGAACTTGGCCTGTTCCTGGGTCAATGGTGATCAGGGGTATATGCGCCTCGAAAGCGTAGCAGGGGTACATTTGAACTGTCCCATCTTCTTTAGGCATAGCTCCTCCGGTGGGAACCTCCCAGGTATGTTGGGCTTGAAGTCCTGGCTCTGAGCCAATGGGCATGTTGTGATACTGCCTATGCGCGATATCCACCAACTGTTCCCATCTTAGGCAACGTTCGGTGTCTCCTTTTACGTAAACGTCTCCACCTTCATAAACCAATCGATCCTCGGGCAACTGAAAATTATGTGCAGCGATAGCAATTACCTGGTTTTTAATTTTCTTTGCGGCTCCGGCTGCTGCACCGCCTAACATAATCGCCATTCTGCTTCCGACAGGACTGTTTGATGGGAGAGCTCCAACAGACTCTGAATGAATGGCTCTAATACTGTCTGGATCACGCTCCAAAACCTCAGCAATGGAAACTGCCAGAAGTGTCTCATGTCCCTGGCCCGATGAAGAGGTGCCCATCATCGCACAAATTCCACCCAGCATATCGACTTTGATTAGGCATGACTCCATCCAAGTCGTGGTATCGTTTTTCGGGTTGAACAGGGGTTCAAAAGAAGAATTGCCTCCCGAGGGCTCGAGGCATGTGGATAGACCTAGACCGGCTAATTTACCATCGTTTCTGAATGAGTTCCGTTTTTCGATTAGCTTATCCCAATCTGCAGCCCTCATAAGCTTATCAAGTACAGCGTGGTAATCGCCACTGTCATACTCTGAGCCGGATGGAATTCGCCACGGAAATTCCTCAGATCTGATCAGATTACGGCGACGAACTTCTTCGCGAGAGATATTTAAAGTTGATGCGATCCGGTCAACAACGGTTTCTATAGCAAAGTTGGTTGGTGCTTGGCCAAAACCTCGGACTGCTTCCTGACTGGTTTTGTTTGTAGAGACCGATCTGGCATGGTATCGGGCGCTCTTGATCCGGTAGGGTCCAACAATAGCGCTGACCGGTTTGCCGAGTTGGAGGGGCGCCCGACCTGGGTAGCAGCCACAATCATCCGTGGCAGTGATTTTCAGGGACTCCATTATGCCTTGTTCGTCGTAGGCGACCTCCATGTCAAAGACTCGGTCAGGACCATGCATTTCTCCACCCGCCATGTTTTCCAGCCTATCCTCAATAAACCTAACCGGGCGCTGGAGCTTTTTTGTCAGGTATGCAACTATAACCGTTTGCCTGATGCCTCTTTTAAGGCCATAGGAACCCCCGACATCGACATCAAAGTGAACATTTACTGATGTCACAGGTATCTGAAGCGCGCGCGCAATTTGCTCTGGGTATTTGGGCATCTGGATTGATGCCCAAATATCCAACATCTCTCTACCTTCATCCCAGCTTGCTGTAACGGCAAAGGTCTCGATCGGGACGGTCGAGGAACGGCTCCATTTTGCCTGCAAGGCAAGGGTATGTTCAGCCTTTGCAAAGTCACCTTCCACATCCCCCCATGTCCAGGTTTTATCGAAAAATATGTTACTTCCGTTTTCTGGGTGGACGACAGGAGCGGTGTCCTGAAGCGCCTCTTCGGGATCAATTACAAAATCAAGCATCTCGTAGTCGATTGCCACAAGCTCAGCTGCGTCCTCGGCAATATGGCGGGTATCTGCAACAACGGCTGCAACCCATTCCCCTGCGTATCGAGCGCGGCCATTTGCTAGAGGCAATCGCTTTACATCGGGGAGGTCGAGGCCTGATAAAAGAGGATTAATATTGGCGGCTAGTTCCACCCCAGTTAGAACGTAATGCACTCCGGGAAGCTCTAGCGCTGGAGAAGAATCAATGGAGTTAATTTTTGCGCATGCGAACGGGGACGCAACCATGGCAATATGAAGCATACCTGGGAATTTAAAGTCTGCCGCAAAACGACCTTTTCCCGTCACGAAACGTCGATCCTCTCTTACCCTACGTTTTTTTGTGATATACTTGAATTGCTGAGGAGCACTCATAGATTTACCCCGTGAATCTTTTGGGCGGCTATTTTCACCGCTTCGACGATCTGCTGATAGCCGGTGCAACGACAGAGATTACCACCAATAGCTTCCCGAATTTCTTCTTCTGTGGGGTCTGGATTTTCCTCTAAAAGATGATGACATGCTATTAGCATGCCTGGGGTGCAATAGCCGCATTGCATTGCGTGATTTTCCCAAAATGCATCTTGGATAGGGGACAGCGAACCGTCTTTACTCCCCAGACCTTCCACGGTGACGAAATCGTGTCCATCCGCCATTACGGCATATATCAGGCAAGATCGTACCGGACGCCCATCCATGATTACTGAGCATGCACCGCAGACTCCATGCTCGCAGCCTACATGGGTCCCAGTGAGGTCGAGTTCATCACGCAGAAAATCTACCAGTGTTAAACGCGGCTCAATTTCTCTTTTGTAGGCTGTGCCATTTACAGTTATGTGTACCGAATTTTTACTCATGAAAATTTACCTTGTGCCCGGTCACGGGCATCTCGAATCGCACGTGCCGCTAAAACACATGTTACACGGCGCCTATATTCCGCACTTGCGTGCACATCTGATTGAGGTTCCAGTAAGTTCGGAATCAACGAGACCGCATCATCAATTACGCTATCATCAAGGACCGACCCTATAAGTGCTGTCTCGACCTCATTGAGACGCAGAGGGCTCGGAGTCGCGCCTCCTACCGCCAAGTGGACGCGCTCACACTTGTTGTTACCACCGATGGCAATTTGGGCGGACGCCGCGGCCAGAGCGTAATCACTATCTCTAATGCTTGTTTCATGAAATCCAAAACCAGTACGCTTTTGATTCCAAATTGGAAAATCAATTTCCATGAGGCACTCCCCGTCTTTCAAACTGGTCACCATGGCTGAGTCGAAGAACTGATTCGCGGGAATAGACCGCGTTCCGGCTGTGCTTTTTGCGATCATTGTGGCATCAAGCAGTTGCGCAATTAGACAGATCTCGGAGGAGGGATCAGCTGCCACTAGACTGCCGCCAATTGTTCCCCGATTCCGAGTTTGGGTATGACCCACGTGCCCAAGGGCTTCTGACAATATTGGCAGATTGTTGCGGATCTCGATTGAGCTTAGGACATCTGCTTGTCTTGTTCCGGCTTTGATCATGGCCACTTTTTCTGCAACTTCTATTCCACGGAGCTCTTCGATGTCATTGATATCGACTAATGTTTGAGGTCGGGACATGCGCATAGCCATAAGGGGAATTAACGTTTGGCCCCCGGCAATAATCTGTGCCTCACCATCTCCTTGATTGAGAGCTGAACAAACCTCATCGATAGACTTGGCTCGAATATAATCAAATGAAGCTGCTTTCATGACATTCTCTAAGTAAAGATAAGGGTTATCATGCTATTATACGCCCGGACCCTAAGAATGGCGGTGGGGGTTGTCAATACAGACCTCTGTGACATAACTCCGCATCAATGAAAGCAATATGAGATGGATATGATGAGTGATCCCAATCGTGCTTATCCCGACCTTCACGAGCACATCGAAGCTCTAAAGAAAGCAGGCCTGTTGGTAACTGTGGATGACCCAGTGGACAAGGACTCAGAGATGCACACTCTGGTGAGATGGCAATTCGTTGGGGGCTTGAGGGAGTCTGAGCGCAAGGCGTTTTTATTCCGAAATATCCAAAATGCGAAGGGAAGGTCTTATGAACTCCCGATTGTCGTAGGAGCCCTTGCCGCCAATCAGGATATTTATAGCATTGGCATGGGTGTGCCGGTGGAAGAAATAGGCAGAAAATGGGAGCAAGCAATAGCTAATCCGATACCCGCATCCGAAGTTTCGGAGGCGCGTTGCCACGAGGTCATCATTGAAGGCCAAGATTTAATTGGCGCCGGAAAAGGATTGGACTCCTTGCCGATCCCTGTCTCCACCCCAGGTTTTGACAACGCTCCAACGTTGACCTCAACCAATGTTGTGACCAAGGATCCCGAGACTGGTATTCAAAATATGGGCACTTATCGCGCGGGTTTGAAAGCCGCCGATCGTCTTGTAGTCCGAATGGCGACAAGAGTGGGAGGTGCTGGTGGTTACCAGCACTACAAAAAACATCGCGAGAGGGGAGATAAAGAAATGCCCGTCGCAATTATACTTGGGTGTCCCCCGTGTGTTGCTTTTATGGGGCCTCAGAAATTACCGCTCGATATGGATGAAATGGCCATAGCCGGCGGTTTGGCCGGTGCTTCCATCAATATTGTGAAGGCCAGAACTGTCGATTTGATGGTTCCAGCCGAAGCTGAACTTGTTATTGAAGGTCTGGTTGACACTGAGATGGTGGAGCCAGAGGGTCCGTTTGGTGAGAGCCATGGCCACGTAGCTCTTGAAGAGTTCAATATGCCAATGCGCATAACGGCGATCACCAGACGTAAAAATGCGATTTTGACGTCTTACATCAGTCAAGCGGCTCCCTCAGAGTCGAGCGTAATAAAAAGAGTGGCTTATGAACCTTTATTTTTAACGCATCTCAGAGATGCTTTGGGCGTTAAAGGCGTCAAAAAAGTCTCTCTCCACGAGCCACTTACCGGCCTACTTCGCGTGACGATTCTAACTGTTGAGCGAGATACACCTAAAACCGAAATTTGGCGCGCCCTCTATGGAGCTGCCTTTTTTAAGGGTGACTGCAGTAAAATTTGCATTGCGGTAAATGAGGATATTGATCCAGATAATGCCGACGCCATGCTCTGGGCAATGGCATATCGGATGAATCCTGGTGAGGATGTGCAAACATTGGCACATCGGGGACAGGGTCATGGGCCTAAGCGCGAGCATGCGGGAGAGGAAGACTCGACACTCCTCATGGACGCCACAATGAAAAGCCCCATGCCGCCGGTAGCTTTGCCTACACAAGAATACATGGAAAAGGGTTTGGCTCTCTGGAACAAATTGGGCCTCCCTGCTGTAAAGCCGATGCCACCGTGGTTTGGCTATTCTTTGGGTGATTGGAATGATGTTTGGCATCAAGGGGCAAAACGTGCTGCCGAGGGTGATTACTTGGAAAACGGTCAACGCACTTTGCAGCGCCAACAAAAAGGTCTAGTGCCAGAAACCTCGGTGCGTGATACCGAGGACGGTTGGTCTGATTTAGACCATTGGTAGTTTGTACTTTTAAAATTTACTTGAAGGAGTTAGAGAGCTGAGGCACTATCCGGAAGCTTTTGTCTGGGGGGGCGAATAATCTCTCGAAAGAGCGCATTCAATATTTGACTCAGATCGTCTTCCTGTTAATTTGCGCGGCGATGTGATCAAAGAAGTATTAGTTTAGTTTTTGGGAATAGGGAGAATAGAATGAAATTTTACAAGGCAACCCTAAGTTTGGTTGCGGCCGCGGCCACACTCGGTGTGACCCAGGGCGCGCTTCAAGCGAAGGATCTCACAATGGTTACGGCGCTTCAAAGGACCAACGTTTTGGCCCGAAGCGCGATAGAAGTTTTTATTCCTGCCTTGAACAAGGCAGGTAAAGGACAGCTCAAAGTTAATTACGTTGGCGGACAGGAAGTTGTGCCGCCGAGAAAAGCTGCAGCAGCTCTAAAGCGTGGGCAATTCAATATTCTTTCTGCGCCAACGGCTTACTACATCGGAACAGTTCCGGAAGGCTACGCGTTGTTGGCTGCAAACCAAGGTCCCAAGGTCCTGAGAAAAAATGGCGCCTGGGAAATCTTACAGAAAATTTACATGGAGAAAGCGGGGGCTCACTTGCTTTGCTGGGGAGAAAACATGACTTCCTATTACATGTATTTGACTAAGCAGCCGCCGATGGATGCGAATGGAGTTCCAAATCTTAAGGGCTTCAAGATGCGCGCAACTGGTACCTACAGGCCTCTTTTCAGAGCGCTTGGTGCGACGACCGTTAATATAAAATCCTCCGAGATTTTCACGGCTGTTCAGAGAGGAACCGTCGATGGTTTTGGGTTTACAGACGTCTCGGCAGTGGCTTTGGGCTTCCACAACATCGTAAAATACCGGGTTTTTCCGAATTTCTATCAGACAAACCAGGTTATTACTGTTAACCCGGCAGTCTGGAAAAGCCTCACACAAAAACAGAAAGATATAATGAACAAAGTTGCGATCGAGTATGAAACTAGCTCGGTCAAATTTGTTGAAAAGGAGCGCTTAGCAGAAGAAAAAATTATCGCAAAGTCTCCAATGAAAACAATTAAACTTGGTAAAGGTTCAGCGAAGTATCTCTCTATTGCTCATGGTGAGATCTGGAAAGAATTAAAGAAGCGGTCACCCAAGTACGCTGATGAGCTTGCAAAGCTTATGTACGTCGACGGGAAGCCAAATCGTCAGGTTGATACTGGTCGAACTCTGGACGAAAAGCGATAAAAGAGCGATTATCGTTCCTAAGAAAGGCGCCGATAATATCGGCGCCTTTTTTTTGCCGGTTGTGGGACTTGATCGTTTGACAATAAATCCAACACTGGCCAGTATGCCCCCAATTACCTGGCTCAGACCAAATCTAAGGGTCGTGGGAGGACAGAATAAATGAGCGCTTTGGACTCTTCATTGGAAAGGCTTTCCACATGGATGATGTGGATTGCGGCCGCATTGATACCCTGCATGTTTATTGGAATTACAGTTGATGTGACAATTAGGTTATCTGGAAATAACCCCCCCTTATTCACCTCAACATTTGTGGAATACGCTCTTTTATACATGACGATGCTGGCCGCCCCATGGTTGGTCAGGGAGCGGGGTCATGTGGTAATTGAGGCTCTGGTAACTGCTCTGCCTAATTCTGTCAGACAACCTCTTGCTAAATGCGTTTACTTGTTGTGCGCATGTATGGCTTTTCTCTCCGCCTATCTGTGTTGGGGGATATTCGTCGATTATTGGATCGGGGGCGAGCTTGATGTGCGGGGTGTGGATATGCCCTATTGGTCTCAATTTCTTCCATTACCGATATGCTTTGGATTGGTGGGTTTAGAATTCTGCATGTATCTTGCGGGATTGCGGTCCTACTACTCGTATGACTTGGGTGAAGTAAAGGACGGGGTCTAGCGATGGGTATGGAGTGGTATGAGGCAGGAGGCCTCCTACTTGGTTGCATTATCACCGGCATGGCTCTTGGTATACCCGTGGCTTTCACCTTTATGGCGACAAATATCGTTGGTATTTTTGTTTTCTCTGGAGGTTGGCCAGTTCTGCCGCAGATCGCGGACAATGCCACAAACTTGATAACAACCTTTACTCTATCACCGATTCCTATGTTCATCCTTATGGGGTCAATGTTCTTTCATACGGGGCTCGCAATCAAAGTTTTTGACGCGTTGGATACATTGCTTGGGAAGATTCCAGGGCGGTTGTGTTTTCTCACAGTAATTGGAGGTTCGCTTTTCTCCACGCTAACAGGTTCCACGATGGCGAATACCGCGATGCTGGGTTCGTTGCTTGTTCCAGAGATGACGCGGCGTGGTTACAGTAAAAAGATGTCCATGGGGCCAATCCTTGGAACTGGGGGCCTGGCCATGATTATCCCCCCATCCTCGTTGGGCGTTTTGCTGGCAAGTATCGCGAATGTCGATGTTGGACGGCTCTTAATTGCCGGCTTGCTCCCGGGTTTTGTTCTGGCGACACTCTACGCAGCAATGATTTCATTCCAACTATGGCGCAATCCTGAATCAGCGCCATCTTACGATGTAGAGCCAACCACTTGGGGGCAGAAATTCTATCAGATTGGTGTCAATATTTTACCAATGGGGTTTGTTGTCTTCCTAGTAATTGGGTTCATAGTTCTAGGATGGGCAACGCCCTCTGAGTCAGCCTCTTTTGGTGTGGTGGGCGTATTTATCCTTGCAGGTGTGCGTCGCATGCTGAGCTTTGAGAATATTGCGAAGTCACTTGAGGGAACCATACGGGTTGCTGCAATGGTTTTCTTTATTCTTATGAACTCGACGGTGTTCAGCCAATTATTATCTATATCAGGTGCTGGCAGAGGGTTAGTAGCGTGGGCAACAAGCTTTGAAGTGGCCCCTCTGGTCATTTTGACGGCAATGTTCCTCGTATTAATCCTGCTTGGAATGTTTATGGATCAAGTCTCTATGATGTTGATTACAGTGCCAATTTTTTATCCGTTAGCTGCGGCATTGGGCTACGATTTAATTTGGTTTTCACTTATTGTCCTGATGGCATTAGAGATGAGTGCAACAACACCGCCTTTCGGCTTGCTGTTATTTATCATGCTGGGAATGGTCAGAGGAACAACATTGTTTGAAGTGGCAGCAGCAGCCATTCCCTTCCTGTTCTGTGACCTGATCCTGATCATTATTCTTGTCGTTGCACCCGGTTTGGCCCTTTATTTACCCAGTCTTATGGGGTGACCAAGTTTTACTAAAATTATAAGCCCGGCCTTGAGCCGGGCTTTTCGTTTTCGAAACCCCCTGATAACTTTGTAAAAAGAGATAATGGGGAACTGCAAAATGTCAGAGTATAAATTCAATAATATCAAGATCGAAAAAGGACAGGGTATTGGTTGGTTAATTTTAAATCGGCCTGAGAAACGAAATGCAATGAGCCCTGAGCTACACATGGAGTGCGCGGATGCCCTAGATCTCCTGGCAGATGATGATGACGTCAAGGTGCTCGTGTTAACCGGTTCTGGGAAGGCTTTTAGTGCTGGTCAGGATCTTGCGCTTTATTTTAGGGCCAACCAAGATAACCCGAAGACGCGCGCTAAAGCGCGTGCCGCATCAAGTTCATGGCGTTGGCACAAACTTGTGAATTTTCCTAAGCCTACGATTGCGGCGGTGAATGGTTTTTGTTTTGGCGGTGCATTTACGCAGCTTTGCGCTTGTGATTTCGCGATTGCAGCAAATAATGCAACGTTCGGATTGTCCGAGGTAAATTGGGGAATTATTCCTGGCGGCATCGTCAGCTGGAACGTTGCCGATGTACTCTCCTATCGAGACGCCCTTTACTATGCGGTTACAGGTGATCCGTTTGATGGAAGGACGGCTGAAAAAATTCGCCTAGTTAATTATTCTGTCCCAGCGAACAAGCTACGCTCTGAAACAGTAAAGTTGGCTAAAAAATTAATGACGAAAAGCCCGAATGCTATGCGATACACAAAGGAAGCAATTAGGAGCGTACGTCGGATGAATGAGCCTGAGGCTGCAGATTACCTCAACGCAAAGAGCGTCGCTTGCAAAGCAACTGATCCGATCCCGGGTCGCGATGAGGGTATAAGACAGTTTTTAGACGAAAAAAGCTATCGCCCAGGGTTGGGTCAATTGGATCTTAAGAAGGCCGCTGCTCGGGTTAAGAGTGCGTCTGGTCAAAAGACATCTGCCGGTAAAAAAGCAGCGGCAAAAAAAGCAAAAAAGACCGCTCGAAAGCGCTAAAGCGAGTGAGGAGTGGACGGTAGAAGCGGCAATTATTAACTTGATTTGGAAAAATATGTGAGGGGTAATGGCGATAGAACTCTACCATAATGGTATGTCAACTTGCTCTCAAAAAGTGAGGCTCACCTTGGCTGAGAAAGGACAAGATTTTCACTCCCATCATTTCAACTTGCGCGCCCGTGATCAGCACAAACCAGAGTATCTCGAGTTGAATCCAAATGGAGTTGTCCCGACCATTATTCATGATGAAAAAATTATTTATGAATCAGCCGTAATTGATGAATATCTGGATGATGTGTTTCCAGAACCAGCGCTGAGGTCTACAGACCCATATGAACGCTCATTGATGAGAAGATGGGTGAAGCAGCTAGATGAGGGGCTCCATGCTGCAAGCGCAACAATTAGCGCCTGCATCGCTTTCAGATATCAATTCATGGAAGGTAAAACTTCCGAAGAACTTCAAAAGACACTCGACGGTTACGTAAATCCAGAAAAAAGACGGAGGATGACCGAGAACGTGCTGGAAGGCGTAGACTCCAATTTTTTTAAACCGGCGATCGCTCGCATCGTGAAGATGCTGGACGAAATGGAAGCCGATTTACACCGATACCCATGGATTGCGGGGGATGCATACTCCCTGGCCGATATTGCTCTAACCCCCTATGTCACCAGAGTTGTGCATTTAAAACAAGATTGGCTCTTTGACACGCGCCCCAGAGTTGCGGCTTGGTTTAAGAAAATTTGCGCTCGTCCTAACTACGAGATAGCAATGCGCCAATGGTTTATCGATGATTTCATTACATTGATGGCTTCCAAAGGAAAAGAAAATGAAGCGGGGGTCAAGAAAGTCATCCAGGAAGCTGTATAGCTGAGTGACTTAAAATTTCAGCGTGTGAATTCGAAGAAGAATTTTTTTAATGTTGGCAGATTGGGCTACTAAGCTATTATTGGGTGATAAATTTTAACCAGCTGAGTGCCCTTAGCTGGACGAAAGGGAGAAAGAGAAATGAAGAAGATTTTGGTTTACGGTATTTCTGCGCTCGCGTTGTGTTTTACAGCGCCTTACGCGATCGCTGCGAAAGCGAAGAAAATTAAGATTGGGTTTGTTACCACCCTGTCCGGAGGGGCGGGAGTAATTGGTAAAGATATGCGCCAATCGGTGGAGATCGCGCTTGATCACCTTGGTAAAAAAATGGGCGGGATCCCTGTCGAGGTTTTGTTTGAGGATGATCAAGTCAAACCTGAGGTCGGTAAGCAGAAAACTGAAAAGCTCCTCAATAAAGATAAAGTCGATTTCTTGTCCGGATTTATTTGGTCACATGTTTTATTGGCGTCGAGAAACTCGGCTGTAAAATCTGGTAAATTTTTGATTGTTTCCAACGCGGGAACTTCAAAAATAGCCGGTCGGCTCTGTCACAAAAATATTTTTTCAACCTCCTGGCAAAATGATCAGGTGCCAATGGCCTTGGGTGAGGTATTAAATAAGAGGGGGGTTAAAAGCCTCTATATTGTTGCTCCGAATTATGCTGCGGGTCGGGACATGGTCGCCGGTGTAGAGCGCACATTTAAGGGCAAAGTGCTTGGGAAAGACCTAACTAAATGGCCAACTCAACTTGATTTTTCAGCGGAGCTTGCAAAGGCAAGGGCGGCTAATCCGGAGGGCGTATTCATATTCTATCCAGGTCGGGCAACAAATGCCTTTTTCCGTCAATATGCCCAAGCAGGTATGACCAAGACGCCATTATACTCGGTCTTCAGTGTTGACTCTCTCAGCCTTCCCAAGCTTCAACAAGCTAAACTCCAAAATGTTCTTGGAACCTATAGCACCCAGTTTTGGTCACCAGATTTGGATACTCCAGTTAACAAAAAGTTTGTGGAGGATTACAGAACGAAGTTCAATGCCTACCCGTCTCATTACGGAGCGCAAAGCTATGACTCAATAATGATGATTGCTGATGCGGTAAAAGCGGTTGGCGGAGATCTCTCGAAAATGGATGCAATGCGAGATCAGATGCGAAAAGCGTCGTATCCGTCGGTCAGGGGGGATTTCTCCTATGGAAATAATCATTTTCCAATCCAAGACTTTTATCTCAGAGAAGTGATTAAAGACTCTAACGGGAACTGGACTACGAAGATCGTTCAAAAAGTCTATGAGAATCATCAAGATGTCTATGCGAAAAAATGTAAGATGAAGAAATCTTGGTGACGTTGAATTGCTAATTTGATTGGGGGCGCCTCGGCGCCCCTTTTATTTATTGAACCCGATTCTTATGTTCGACCCCAACCTTTTATTTGAACAATTTTTTAATGGACTTCAGCTAGGGCTCCTGTTGTTTCTGCTTGCTGCTGGGTTAACACTCGTTTTTGGCATAATGGACATGATGAATTTGGCGCACGGGTCGCTTTACATGTTGGGGGCTTATGTTGCGGCGCAGATTACCCTTTGGACCGGCTCTTTCGTATTGGGCGTGGCTGTATCTCTCCCAGTTATTCTTTTGTTAGGCGTTTGTCTCGAGGCAGGTCTGCTCCGCCCCCTTTATGCGCGCGGACACTTGGATCAGGTGTTGGCTACCTTTGGAATGATTTTATTCTTTAACGAGTTCGTTCGGCTTGTTTGGGGACCGGAAGGAATAGAAGTTCCATTGCCTGATTTTTTGAAAGGGAACATCGTTATTTTCGATATTCCCCTGCCAAACTATCGACTTGTGGTTATTGGCGTTGGATTGATAGTGGCTTTAATGATGTACCTGCTTGTTACTAGGACGCGTACAGGGATGCTTATTAGAGCCGGGGCATCGAACAGAGATATGGTGCAAGCGCTTGGCATTGATATCAACCGTGTATTTACTCTGGTTTTTGGGATCGGTGCTGCTTTGGCGGCTTTGGCAGGGGCATTGGCTGGCCCAATTCTTGCGGTAACGATTGGCATGGGCGAGAACATATTAATACAGGTTCTTGTGGTGATCGTAATAGGGGGGATAGGCTCCATACGAGGCGCTTTCGTGGGTGCCATGCTGATTGGTATCATTGATATTTTGGGTCGTTCGTTTCTAGACACTTTCTTTAAATTATTTTTACCTGTGAATGCGGCAGAAACAGCGGGTCCAGCAGTCGCCTCCATGTTGATTTATATACTCATGGCCGCCGTTTTGTTTTTTAAGCCTCAGGGACTTTTCCCAGCTAAAACAGGTTAATCGATGGGTAATAGGGCGCAAATATTAATTGTGGGCACGATTTTTTTGGGACTGGCTCTCGTACCGCTTTTTGCCGAGCTGACCCAAACACCTTTTTACCTCGATTTGGCGCGTCGAATGATGATCCTCGCAATCGGCGCCCTCAGTTTGAATTTAATCATGGGATACGGCGGACTGATTAGTTTTGGTCATGCAGCCTATATTGGAATTGGAGCCTATACGGTCGGTATTTGTGCAGAGCACGAGTTAGTCAGTGGTTTTATTCAATGGCCCCTCGCAATTCTTGTATCAGGGGTTTTTGCGATCATCTTTGGCCTAATTAGTCTTAGGACGCGAGGCGTTTACTTCATCATGATAACACTGGCTTTGGCGCAGATGATGTATTTCCTCGGCGTGAGTTTAGATCGCTATGGCGGGGATGATGGCCTGCCACTCATCGAGAGAAGTAACTTTGGTGCGTTAGTCGATATAAGTAATAATGTGACTTTATATTTTATTGTCTTAGGAGCTCTTGTCTTGTCACTGTTCTTTTGTAAGCGTTTGATTAACTCGCGCTTTGGGATGGTACTCCAGGGCACGAGATCAAACGAAACGCGTATGAAGACCATCGGTTTTCCCACACTTCGTTATCAGCTTACCGCTTTTGTTATTGCGGGCATGATGGCGGGGTTTGCAGGCGCTTTATTAGCCAATCATACTGATTTTATTAACCCTGACATGATGCATTGGACCCGTTCTGGGGATCTCATTATCATGGTATTACTCGGCGGCATGGGCAGTCTTGCGGGCCCGGTTGTCGGAGCCCTCGCCTTTATCCTCCTAGAAGAGTTGTTATCTGGCGTCACTGAATATTGGCAACTAATTTTCGGCCCTTTCTTAATCCTTGTTGTTTTGTTCGCTAGAGGTGGGTTGTTAGGTTTTTTTGCTGACAAAGAGCAACGCGATGGCTGAAATCGTTTTGCAGGTTAGCGATCTTTGCAAGAGCTTTGGCGGGGTCTTAGCCACGGATCACTTGGATCTAGGGGTCGAACGGGGCTCCATCCATGCGGTAATTGGTCCCAATGGCGCAGGGAAGACTACATTGATCAATCAACTTTCTGGTTTGCTGACCAGCGATGGTGGAAAGATTCAATTTAATAGAAACGATATCACGAAGCTCTCTGCGCCTATACGCGCTAAAATGGGTCTTGCACGTACTTTCCAGATCACCTCCGTATTTGGTGAGTTCACGGCTTTGGAGAACGTTTCCCTAGCTGTTCAGGCTCACGATGGGCACTCTTTTAAGCTGTGGCACGACGCCAGAAGAGACAAAGCCCTGACGGGCCCAGCTCTTGAAGCTCTTACAATAGTGGGGCTCGAAAAGCGTCAATCTATTAAAGCAAGCTTGATGTCACACGGAGAGAGGCGTCAATTAGAAATTGCGATGGCTCTGGCGACGAAGCCGAAAATGCTACTACTGGATGAGCCAATGGCGGGAATGGGCCCGGAAGAGTCAAATCGAATGGTTTCAATTCTCTCCGAGCTCAAGGGTACGGTAACAATTCTACTTATTGAGCATGACATGGGTGCGGTGTTTTCCCTCGCGGATAAAATTACAGTCTTGGTTTATGGCGGCGAAATAGCGACGGGCACCCCCGATCAAATAAGAGCAAATCCGGAAGTTAGATCTGCCTATTTAGGTGATGAGGATTTTGAGAGCTGATGCTTGAGGTAAGACACCTAGAAACTTCATACGGCTCCAGTCAAGTTTTATATGGTATAGAGCTTCATATCGGCGTGGGGCAAGTTGTGACCCTGATGGGCAGAAATGGTATGGGCAAGACCACTACAATAAAGTCCATCTGCGGAATGGTGGCGCCGCAGGCCGGGTCTATTATCCTTGAGGGACAAGACATTGCTGGTCTCCCATCCCACACAATAGCGAGGGCCGGGATCGGACTTGTCCCGGAAGGTCGACAAATTTTTCCAAACCTGACCGTAAAAGAAAACCTTGTTGCAACAGCGCACAATTTGGCCGGTTCACCCAATCCATGGACTATTGATCGTGTTTTGGACTTCTTTCCCTCCCTGGCTTCTCGTATAAACGGGATGGGGAATGAACTGTCCGGTGGCGAGCAGCAAATGTTAGCGATCGGTCGCGCTATTATGACGAACCCAAAGCTTTTGATCCTTGATGAGGCGACAGAAGGGCTTGCGCCCCAAATTCGAGCCGATATTTGGCTATCTCTCGCTGAATTGAAATCAGAGGGGCAGGCCATACTTGTTATTGATAAAAATTTGGCGGCGTTAAACAGAATCGCTGATCAGCATTTCATTATTGAAAAAGGTGTGAGCGTATGGTCGGGTACACCCAAAGAACTCGACGCTGAGCCGAAAATCAAAGAACGTTACCTCGGAGTATAAAATTTAGGTAAATAAAAAAGGCGCCCAAAGAATGGGCGCCTTCAATAAGAATGGCTATTAAGGATTTACTTAAGGAGTAATTTCCTCAATTGTGCGTAATTCTCGGGATCCATTTTTGATTTTGCGTAATCCCAAGATTTTCCATACACGGTAGCCGTTAAAGCTTTTCCTTCATCGCCTGTTAAGTCGATGAATTTTACCCCATCCGCTTTTACCGCAGCGTTATCTTTGTCAGCGAGAACCCGCATATATTTCTGACTTGCTGGTTCAAAGGCCTCGCCAGCTTTGTCGATGGCATCTCTTTGCTTTTTATTCATCGCGTTGTAGGCATCAAGGTTAATGACAACCATTGACGATGATCTCCAGAATCCTGGGCCAACGCGGTATTTGATGTACTTGGTCCAACCATAACGCATGATGCCACCCTCTGGCCAGGCAAGCCCTTTAACGACTCCCCGCTCGAGTGATGTGTATACATCGCCTGGAGAAATGTTTTGGGGTCGTGCGCCCATGGCTTTCATAAAAGGGTTATAAAGCGCTGTTGACCTCATCGTCATCCCTGATAAGTCCAAGCCCGTTTTTGTACTGATTTTTGGTGGATTAGTAAGATAGATGTGAAAATTACTGGAGCCGTCGAATGGGTGGGCGATTATCCGCGCATTAAGGCCTTTTCCAAAACATTTTTGGAAGACTTCCATGGCGCCATTTTTTCTGATGGTCGCCTGCCCTACGTTTGACAATGCAGCGACTCGAGCGCACGGGACTGCACCAGAGTAGTAACCACTCGGTCCAAAATGAAACTTGATCACGCCGCGTTTCAAGGCCGCGCCTTGTTTTCGATTTGGTATTACCTCAGGCCCACCCTTAAAATTAAGATTGATGCCCACTTTGTTATTTTTATTAAATGGTTTGTGGAATAAATCGATGTAAGTTTTCGATTGATCATGTGTTGTCTTTAGACTGATCACTGTGTCTAAACTGACTGCCAGAGCGCTGGTTGCAGTGAGTCCTGCAACTGCTACTCCAACTAAACAGCTTCGTAAGATACTCATAAGGTCCTCCCCTTTTTACTATTAAAATCGCTACTTAATTAACAGCTGCCACATTCAAACACAAACCAACAGATTTGCAACTTATTGGGCCGCTGGCAATGTTAAAAAAAACGTATTAATAAGCTAGGGAGATCTCTTTGTTTACAAACAGTGATTTACGGTCAATTATCGTCCCAGCAGTAGAAATAAAGTCTTGACTCAGAGCAGGCTGTTAGGGGGGTAAATGTTGGTAATCAAAAGAGCTTACGACGCTCTTCTTTTTTCTATGGCTTATCTGTCAGGGGTGGCAATCTTTGCGGCTTTCCTGATGATCGTCACCGATGTGCTCTCACGATTTACCAACCTTCCCCCGTTATTGTGGGTTCTAACGGCGGTGGAGTACATCCTTCTATGGTTCACGATGCTGGCAGCTCCATATCTTTTGAGGATTAAAGGCCACGTGTTCGTTGATGCTGTTCAGCAGTTTTTGCCAGCGAGAGTGAAATTTATTACGGCAAAAATTGTTTACGTGCTGGGGATATTTTGCTGTGTCATTTACACTTACTACTCAGGTCTTCTATTAGCGGAGGCTCTGGAAACAGGAGAGCTAGATATGCGGAGCTTCGAGGCGCCGCTCTGGTCACTTCTATTGCCGATGCCATTATGTTTTGCGATGTGCGCTGTAGAGTTTTGTCGATACCTTATTGGTATAGATGATATGTACTCGCAAACAATAATCGAGCGGGAGAGCGTTTGATGGAATGGTATTGGGCGCTTGCCACCTTAATTGGAATGGTTGTTTTCTTTATGGCGATGGGGGTTCCCGTTGCCTTTACATTTATCTTAACAAACATAATAGGTGTTTTAATTTTTTACGGGGATCCGACTGGTTGGATCCAAATCGCGGATAATTCCACCCAATTGATAACTAGATTTACCCTTGGACCTGTTCCCATGTTTATCATGATGGGAGCCTTATTTTTCCATACTGGTCTCGCGATAAGGGTTTTCGATGGTCTGGATGTGGTATTTGGCAAACTCCCTGGCCGATTGTGTTTTTTAACAGTCGCGGGTGGATCCGTCTTCTCAACCCTCACGGGATCTAGTATGGCAAATACGGCCATGCTTGGCGCTCTCATGGTCCCAGAGATGAAGAAGCGCGGGTATAACGGTCAAATGTCGATGGGACCGATTCTTGGAACCGGTGGGCTTGCGATGATAATTCCGCCCTCAGCTCTTGGCGTATTGCTCGCGTCGGTTGCTAATATTGATGTTGGGAAGCTTTTAATCGCTGGTTTTATTCCTGGTTTTCTGCTGGCAGGACTTTACTGCATCATGATTTATATGCAGCTCCGTATGAACCCAGAGTCCGCTCCCGCCTACGATGTCGAGATGCCAAGCTGGGCTGAACGGCTGAAAATTATTTTTATAAATATCGTGCCAATGGGAATAATCGTTTTCATGGTCATTGGTTTCATTATTTTTGGTTGGGCGACCCCGACGGAGGCTGCAGCATTCGGGGTCCTCGGGGTCTTCATTGTTGCACTCCTTTTCAGAGTTTTGACCTTCCAGGCTGTAAAGCAGGCAGTCGAGGCCACGGTAAAAGTCGGGGCAATGGTATTTTTCATTATTATGAGCTCTACAGTATTCAGCCAACTGCTGGCATTTTCTGGGGCTAGTGCAGGTTTGTTGAAATGGGCCGTGAGTTTTGATATTTCAAAATATTGGTTTCTTTTCGTGATGTTTGTAATTCTTATTGCTTTGGGCATGTTCATGGATGCAACGTCAATGATGCTTATTACGGTACCAATATTTTTTCCGCTAGCTGAGCAGCTGGGCTTTGATCTTATCTGGTTCGGTTTATTTGTTCTCATGACTTTTGAAATGGCAGGAACGACACCGCCTTTCGGGCTTTTGCTATACGTGATGCTTGGTGTGGCACCGAAAGGAACGACTATTTTTCAGGTGGCAAAAGCTGCGTTCCCCTTTCTTGTTTGCGATGCGATTTTGATTTTATTGATGGTTGCGTTTCCAGCGATTGCCCTTTGGTTGCCTAGCTTTATGTGATCCAATAGGGCCCGCCAGACGCTCCTAGCTAATAGTCGTTGATCTGGAGTACCAGTTCGCTGTCTTGCTCAGCGGCTCTCGCGTTGCCATGCCACCAGAAGGGCGCCTACGGCTAGTAGAAGAGCGAGCAAGCCCGGAAGAAGCGTAGTCTCTCTGAGATCGCGGACTACGTAGCTGCGATTATCTGATACCCCTAGCCAATTATTTCCAGCAGCTCGACGGTCTGGTTTCACCCTGCGTATAGAGGGATAGCCATCCTCAAGCCAGAAAATGCCTCCGCCCAATTTATTGATCAAAGGAGAAAACTTTTTATCGGTTGCTTTCATGTCCGACAATTCCAGCGGATTCAGATTTCCAACGGGAGCAAGGGTCGTATTCTGCCCATCCTCTATCCGATAGACACCCGTCTCGGGGGTGTCCACAAATCCTCTCGCAGTTCCTCCCAAGCCTTCTTTCATTTTTGCAAAGAAGGATTTCCCGGATGGAGTCAGAACCCTCACTCTACTGGTATTAGGTTGGAGGGATTGTCTGGTTATAGCGAGCTGATTACCTAAAGTTTCGGCGCGCAATTTATTCTCGTCGAGCTCTGGTTCTTTCATTAACCAGTGCGATATTCGTCGCAGTAACTCGGCATGGGGACCACCTCCATCATATCCGCGCGCCCACAACCAAATATGATCGCTTAGAAGTTGTGCAACCCGTCCTTTGCCGACCCGGTTGACAATTAGTAAAGGTTTGCCATTGAACCCACTCATAAGCGCATGCCCCGATCGCTGCTTTACTTCAATGTGGCGAAACCATTTGCCCCAACGGGGTGATTCCTCTCCTAAACCGGCTCCAGGTAAATTTCGAGTGATTGGATGCCTCTCTCCTGTCTCGGTAATTTTTGCACGGATTGGGCCTGAAAAGACCCGGCCGGTGGGTTCTCCGGGGAGAATTTTCCCTAGAGGCGTGGCGAATAAAGTCTCCATACCAGCAAACTCAGGGCCGGATGCCTCGAGAACGGCTCCGCCATTCTCAACGTACTTTCTGATATTATCGATATATACAGAAGGAAGAACGCCTCGGCGTTTGTACCGATCAAATATGATTAGGTCGAATTCTTTTAATTTTTCTTCAAAGAGCTCGCGCACAGGAAAAGCTATCAGCGATAGCTCGCGCAAAGGCGTCATATCTTGTTTTTCTGGCGGTCGGAGGATAGTAAAATGAACTAGATCCACAGAAGGGTCTGCTTTTAATAAGTTGCGCCAAGTACGTTCGCCGGGGTGTGGCTCTCCGGAAACCAAAAGAACCCTGAGACGCTCTCTTACCCCATTTACAGACAAGACGGCCCGATTATTGATCTTTGTAAGTTCTGAGGGGTCCGATTTGAGATTTAATTGGATAATATTACCACCGCCGCGAGTTAGTTTAATCTTTATTATCTTTGTTTGGTTTGGACGCACAATTACGGTTTGTTTTTTTTGGTCGCCATTCAAGATTTCAAGAGGAGTAGGACCAGAACTCGGCGTATTGTCCTCCATGCGTAAGCTTATTTCTATCTCTTTTCCAACTATTCCAAATTTGGGAGCGCGTTTTATGACTAATCGGCGATCAAATTCCTGTCGGTTGCCTGTTAAGAGAACATGAAAAGGCCCCTTTAAACCAAATGATGAGGCGTTTTCTGGTATGTCGTGCACTTGGCCATCTGTTATCAAAATGGTCCCCGCACGCCTTGATAACGGAATATCGGAGGTGGCTTTTGTCAAAGCATCAAAGATCTCGGTTCCATCAACACGTTTGCTTTTGCTAGTTCTAACTGCTCCCGCTCGAACAATTCGTGTTTCAAGATTACGCATGTCTTGCATACGATTTTTCAAATATTTAAAAGCTGCGGCCGCCTGCGCCTTGCGGTCTTTGAGGGTTTGACTCGTAGACTCATCGATGAGGATGGTGAGGACATCATTGCGGGCCTCCCGGTCCTCATCAACGGCAACAGGGTTAATCAGGATAACAATGAGCACCCCAATACCTGCCGCTCGCCAACTCGAGCCCCTTGCTTTTTTGAAAAAGGAATAAGCCAGTAAGATAGAACTGCAGAAGCCCAGACCAATTATAACCCACCAAGATAGTAGGGGTACAAATTGTAGAGACATCATGATGGCTTCATCCCTTTATTCTACTGGCCTAATCTTTCAATGATAGAGGGTACGTGAACTTGATCAGTTTTATAGTTTCCCGTCATCGCATACATGATCCAGTTAACGCCAAAACGGAGGGCGTATTCCCGTTGCCTCTCCCCGTTGGGGACAACTGCAAATATTGGGAGCCCGTTTTTGTCCCTTGCCCATGCTCCCGCCCAATCATGGCTTCCAATGATTATTGATGAAACGCCATCATTGTTCTGTCCTCGGCGTCGTTCTACCCAAACGGCACCTCCGGCCCACCTGCCTGGGAAACGGTCCAAAAGGTAAAACGCTCTAGTGAGTGCATGGTCTGGAGGCACTTGCATTAGTGGAGGGATATCCAATTCGCCAATCAACTTTCTTAGCTTGGCTGAGGCTGAACTTCCCATGCCCAAAAGGTTAGTGTTAATGCTCCCCTGTTCACGCGTGTCAAAAAGAATAGTGCCTCCCGTCCGAAGATAGTGATTGAGTTTTGACAGCGCCGTATTTGAGGGTTTCCTCTGTGTTTCAACAATTGGCCAATAGAGAACTGTAAAAAAAGCGAGTTCATCTTTCTCTAAATTTACCCCAATTGGTTTTTCTGGTTCGATCGCTGTGCGTTGCCGGAGAACAATACTTAGACCTTCCATACCTGCTCTACTGATCGAGTCGATTTTAGTATTGCCGGTAATAACATAGGCAAGGTGGGTTCCCAGAGTGGCTCGAAGCCCAAGCTTATCCTGGGAGGTCTGTGGAGAAGACACTATATTCATTGGGAGCCCGGTTTGACGTTGGGCTTTCGCCTCAGCACCAGGGTCTATCGCAAATAACAATATAATGGAGCCAAGCCAGCTCAAAACCGCATTTTGGCGTGTTTTGAAATGTGGCTTAAACCCACGGATCGCAAGGCTGATAAAAAGGTCTAGAATAACAAGTAAAAACGCCACAAGTAGCAGCCAAGGTTTAATTTCGATCGCTGTTTGATCGCTTGGTTGCTTTAGTTCTACGCCGTCAGGAATATTTTCTAAGGGTGACAAATTATCTATACCAGAGGAGAGATTTAACGTAACGCGCTGTTTTTTGGTCCCATAATACCCTGGGGGATGGATGCGTGAAGTTTTAAGATTTGAGTAAGTTTTGCCTCTTATAGAGATGGCTTGAGGCGGGGGGGGGCTTAAAACGCCGAAACCGTCCATGGTTTCAAGAGGCGGATAAAGCAAATCGTCGGCCTTTTTCTCCACGCCGCGGCTCAGAGCGAGGATTCTTTTGAGCATGTCTATAAATAATCCTGAAATTGGCAAATTTGACCAGTCAGTGTTTGCGGTGACGTGAACCAGGACCACCCAACCCTTACCTACTTGGTTCGCCGTAACCAAAGGTGTGCCGTCTGAAAGCCTAGCCCACGTCCGTTCTTTCAGGCTCTGGGTAGGTTCTGCGAGGATTTGTTTTTTAATTCTTATATCTGAGGGAATTTTGAGCCCGGCGAATGGACTCGTCGAATGGAAAGGCACCAACTTTGCGGGCTTACTCCACGACATAGTGCCATCTAGCGCGCGTCCAGTATCTCTTAATTTAACTGGAACCAGTGAGGGGTCAGCGCGCCCTAAGCTAGGCCCAGCAAAGCGCAATAGTATCCCTCCCTTCTTCAACCAAGTTAGAGCCTGTTTTATCTCTGCTTCGGTTAAATTTATTGCATCTGCTAGAATGAGCATGGACAGGTCGCGTTTCAACAGATTGTTTGTCGATCCTTTGAAAGTCTCGCTAAAAGGCTCCAGCGCGCGCATGATGTAAAAATCACTGCTAAGTAGTGGTTGTGATCTGGATGCCCCGTCGCGCGAAACAATACCTACGGCGCGCCGTTTCCAGTTTTCATCCAGCAGGAAGATGGACCCAGCACTTCTATTCCTCTCAATTGAAATTCGAGCCGCTTGATTTTTTATCTCACTTGGAATTGCAAAATTGACCTCTGTTGAGCTCTGGCCGCTCAGAAAGACGGAACTCGATCTACTCAGCAGACGGCCATTTTTATCATCAATACGGACCTTCAGTTTTGTCTCACCCAATTTTTGAGCTCGGAAAATTTTTACGGACAGACCTCCCGGCTTGTTAATCGGACTTTTTATAAGCTGGGCAAGATCTTTTTGCTCCGGAACAAGTAACTGAAGCGATCCACGTTCTTGAAGGAGGCTTAAAAAAGTTGCGAGATAGCTATTCCCTTGTCCATCACTGAGGTATCCTACTTGCGCAGAGCCCTGCAGTTTTAGTCCGGCGATAATATCCGCAGCGGCTTTTAAGTCCTTTGCCCAGGGTACAGGTTGCATTCTTTTTAGCTTTTTGCGGACCTCTTGCGGCCTGAGAAGACCGGTCACCTCTACTGTTCCGCTGGATTGATTGGGTGCGGTTGAGATCAATACCGCCGCACGCCCCTCCCGCTCCGCCTGATCGACAATTGCGAGGCCCGCGCGAATAGTTCGTGACCAATTCGGTGCCGCTGACCAGCCATTATCAATCACGATTACGACAGGCCCTGAGCCATAAAATGGTTCTCCTGGATTCCAGAGTGGGCGTCCTAAGGCACAGATGATTATTGTCAAAATCAGAAGCCGAAGTAATAAGAGCCAAACTGGCGTCCCAGCGGGGGTTTCTTCCTGGGCGTTGAGTTCCCCCATTAGTGAAACGGGAGGAAAGGGCTGAATTTTTGGAAGCGGTGGAGTAGTTCGCAGAATCCACCAAACTATCGGCAAAGTTACCAATGATAGTAGGATCCAAGGCGAAGCAAAAACAATGGAGCCTAAACTAAGCATAAGAATGGGTCCCCAATCGGTCACTCGTAGAGTTATAAAGTGCTAATAATGCGGTCTCTGGCCTCTGGTCGGTTCCATGATTGGCAGAAGTCCAACCTAGACTTTGGGCAATCGTGCTTACTGACTTACGGTGATTAGATATCAAACGGGTAAATTCAGCCCGGATATTTTCTGCGCGACCGACGGTCAGTGAACCCTCATTTTCTAGTCCATCAAAACGTATTCGTCCGGAAAAAGGAAAGTTATCCTCTGCCGGATCATAGATTTGCAGGATATGGCCCTTTATGCCTTTTGAAGCCATTGACTTAATTGTTTTCTTCAAGTTGTGGGTGGGAAAGAGAAAATCAGAAATCAAAATCACCTGGGCATGTTTTGGCAAGTTCTCCCCATCCAGAGGTGTTCCGGCCCCAGACTGTGGCGAGGACATCAATATTTCTAGCATTTTGGCTAACGTGCTTTTATTGGAGTCGGGGGGCATACCCGACCCCAGCAAAGCAACGCGTTCCCCGCCTTTAATTAGTAAAGAGCACAATCCTAGGGCCAATACGGTAGCTCGAATAAGTTTTTCGGGTAGTTCTGGACGAGATTTAAAATTCATTGACTGAGATTGGTCTACCCAGACCCAAGTACTTTGCGCAAGTTCCCACTCATTCTCCCGAATATACGGCACTGAGCGTTTTGCTGTTTGTTTCCAATCAACCCGGCTAACCGGATCACCTTGTTGGTAGGGTCGAAACTCCCAAAATGTATCACCAAGGCCTTGTTGTCTCCTGCCGTGTATCCCCTGTAATATTGTGGAAGCTACCCTCTCTGCAGCGATGTGAATTGCCGGCAGAGAAGCGGAGAGCCTGACCGATTCTTTTTGAATTATATTATATAGGTTGACGGGCATTACGAAACTATATTGCACTTCATCCCAAACGCTCGCAAAGGCGATCAATAATATCGTCAACGGTAAGTCCGTCAGCCCTTGCATTGAAGGTTAACGCAATGCGGTGCCTCAATACCGGTTTAGCAAGATCAAGAAGATCTTCAATGGACGGTGCAAATCTTCCGTCAATCAAAGCTTTGGCACGTATTGCTAGCATCAATGCCTGGCTTGCACGGGGACCTGGACCCCAAAGGATTTTGCTCTTTAATTCGGGCAGGCTCTGTTCAGAGGGCCTGGCCGATCTCACAATGTCCAAAATCGATTGAACTACGCTATCACCAACCGGCAGTTGTCTTACAAGTTTTTGTGCTTCAATGAGTTCTTTTGCGGTAAGGACTTCGGACGCCGAGTGAGTTTCAATGCCCGTAGTTTTTAAGAGAATTTGACATTCTGCCTCCAGTGAAGGATAGCGGATATTTATCTGCATCAAAAAACGATCGAGCTGAGCTTCTGGAAGCGGATATGTGCCCTCCTGCTCAATTGGATTCTGAGTGGCCAGAACGTGAAAGGGGCGTGGCAAGTCGTTGGTCGTCCCGGCGATCGAAACGCACCTTTCCTGCATCGCCTGAAGTAATGCAGATTGGGTGCGTGGGCTAGCCCGATTGATTTCGTCTGCCATCAGAAGTTGGCAAAAAATCGGTCCCTTAATGAAACGAAAGGAGCGGGCGCCATTAACACTTTCGTCAAGGATCTCAGATCCCAAGATATCTGGAGGCATAAGGTCTGGGGTGAATTGCACCCTCTTATCTTGAAGTCCTAGAACAGTTCCGAGGGTATCAACGAGGAGCGTTTTCCCAAGGCCTGGCACTCCCACTATTAGACAATGTCCACCAGCTAGAATTGTCGTTAGCGTCTCTAGTATGACTTCTTCTTGGCCATATATCACCCTTCCGATACTCTCTCGAATTGCAGTCATTCGGGTGCCGAAATCTTCAATTTTAGCGGCTAAATCTTGCTCAGGCATGAAATCCTCATTTGCTCCTTGGGTAGGCGATGGGGTAAGAGAAGAAGTCTCTGACAAAGTGTCCTCCAAAGTAAGGAGCGCCTTAACATGGAAAAATCCGTAATGGCGGGTTTGAATGAAATACCCTCAGCCTCTCCCGAGGGGCAGGGCTTCTGCGGTGATATTGACATGCGTATCACTCGCAACGGCACCTGGTATTATAATGGCTCACCGATTAGACGAAAACAATTGATAAAGCTATTTGCTTCTATATTAATTAGAGATGAAAAGGGAGATTTTTGGCTCGAGACCCCAGCTGAAAAATGTCGAATTCAAGTCGAAGATGCTCCATTTGTGGCCGTATTCATGGATGTGGTGGGCAAAGGGCGGGAGCAGATCGTTAGTTTTTCAACAAACGTTGATGAACAAGTGATTGCGACACAGGAGAATCCAATCTGGGTGGATATAAACCCTGAAAGCCTTGAGCCTTCGCCTTATGTTCTTGTCCGAAAAGGACTTCGAGCCTTGATTTCTCGTGCTGTATTCTACGAGCTTGTTGAAATTGGAGTGGAAGAAGAGTCCCCTGAGGGTAAATTCTTGGGTGTTTGGAGTGGGGGTGTTTTTTTCAAACTCGGGGCAGTTTCCTGATTTGGAAGAGTTAGAAAAAATAAGAGAACTTTTTGTGTATCGTAATCCTTGTCTGAGGAGTAAGGATGAAATCTCTGAGTGGCCCGGGTTGGAAGAGCCTGGCTTAAGATCTGCTGCTGTCCTCGTCCCAATTATTAATCAACCCAACGGGTTAACAGTTTTGTTGACCAAGAGAAGTTCCTCTTTACCGGACCATGCTGGCCAAGTGGCATTTCCTGGAGGGCAAATGGAACCTACGGATCTTTCCCCCGAAGGCACAGCGTTAAGGGAGGCTGAGGAGGAAGTAAACCTTGACCCCTCGAAGATCGAATTAATCGGGAGACTCACCCCGCGCAAAACTGGAACAGGGTTTCACGTAATGCCTGTTGTCGGCATCCTCCAACCGCCTTTAAATCTTAAGGCCGACCCGGCTGAGGTAGATGTAGTGTTTGAGGTGCCTCTTAAGAAACTTGCTCTGGAGTCAAATTTTAGCTTGGAGGACACCTATAGAGATGGCAATAAACGTTCTTATTGGGTATTTAACCATGATAGTTTCTTTATTTGGGGACTTACTGCCCGAATATTGAAAGAGTTTTCAAGTTTATTGAGGTCATTATGATTAGAGTATTGTTGCTCACGGTGGTACCCTTCTTCTTGCCCACTGTGGCCTATGTTTTATGGAGGGTCTTCCTACCCGTGCGTTATGGCGGCTCTGCAGCGATAGACAGAGATGAGTGGGAACCTTTGCCCTGGAAGTGGCTTGCATTTTCGGGAGGATTTTTGGTCGTGGTTGCCATATCAGTTTCTATAATATTTCCAGATCTTTTAGCCCACAGCGGATCGGTTCATAAAGATTAAGAATCAATTATGTCTGATTTGACCCCCGTCGATCGTCTGAACTTACCTGATCAATTGCGAAGCGTTTTTGTAGACAAGGTAATCGACATCCTCTCGTCGGCTGGGGGACCTGTTCGATTTGTTGGTGGCTGCGTTAGAGACACAATCTTGAATAAAGAAGTCCGTGACATTGATATTGCTACCCAAGAGGAGCCAGGAAATGTCATGCGTTTACTAGAGAGCGCCGATATAAAAGCGATCCCCTCAGGTTTTACACATGGAACAGTAACGGCAATTTCTAAGGGGCAAGTGCTTGAAATTACGTCGCTTAGGAAGGATATTCAAACGGATGGCCGTTGGGCTTGCGTCCAATTTTCTAAAGATTGGTACGCGGATGCAATGCGACGGGACTTCACAATTAATGCGCTCTACTGCGACCCAGATGGAACGCTTTATGACCCAGTTCAAGGTCGCGAAGATATCGAAGCTCAACGGGTTCGCTTTATCGGTAAAGCTCAGGCACGTATTTCAGAGGACTCCCTCAGAATACTGCGATTCTTTAGATTTTTTGCCTGGTACGGGGCGGCGGATGCAGACCGTGAGGCCTTGATCGCGTGCCAGAGGGCAGCGCCTACTCTCAAAAAAATAGCCGGTGAACGGCTCTGGCAGGAGTTATCCCGGCTTTTGTTGGCTCCTGACCCTAGGCGCTCCCTGCAACTGATGTCAGATACTGGAATTTTTTCCAGCATTTTCCCAGATATTTGTGCAACCAAACTCGACGCAAAGGCAGTTTTTGAGATCGCCAGGTTAGAGGACAGCCTGGGACAACCGCCCGAGCCCATTCGTCGTCTGGCTGCGTTGCTTTATTCAGCCTCTGATAAAAAACAAGAAAGGGCGATGTTAAGTTTTACTTCCAGCAAGCGGCTCACCCATTCTAAAAAGGAACGAGATCGTCTCCGTAATCTTCTCACGCTTCCGATCGACGTCGGCGGCGATTTTTCGATTGATCAAAACCGTATAAAATTTTATTTGCTGGGCAATTCTCAAGCGTATTCCGATATTTTGCTGTTACGGCAGGTTTTGGCTGGAGCAAAGGGACCAGAATGGCATGATGCATTTCGAATACCATGGGAACATCCACCGCCAAAATTTCCAATCGGTGGAGCTGATGTAATGGCCATGGGGATGGAGGCTGGTCCCAATGTGGGGCAAATATTGAAGCAATTGGAGGATGGGTGGGTAAAAGGCAATTTTGTTGATAGTCGAGAGAGGCTTTTAGAAAAATTGAAAACTCGATTGGAAATCAGGTCCATCTAGCCTCTGGAGGCAAGGACATCAAAATTGCCTCAACATTACCACCGGTTCGAAGTCCAAACCTCGTACCACGGTCATATAATAAATTGAACTCAACGTATCTGCCCCGACGCACTAGTTGGTGATGTCTTTGCTCTTTAGTCCACGGACGCTCCATTCGTGATCGGACTATCTCCGGATAGACTTCCAGAAAGGTCTGTCCCACGTCTTTGGTAAATGCGAAATCTTTGTTCCAATCGCCCGTATCCAGATAATCATAGAAAATTCCGCCCGCTCCTCTTGGTTCTTCTCGGTGATGAAGGTAGAAATACTTGTCGCATTCTTCTCGAAATTTTTTGTAATACGTTTGGTCATTTTTATCGCAGCAGGCCTCGAGTTTGTTGTGGAATAAGTCTTCCATCTCGGGGTCAGGATACATTGGTGTTAAATCAATTCCTCCGCCAAACCATGTTTTGCTCGTACAAATAAAACGCGTGTTCATATGAATTGCAGGCACCAGGGGTGAACACATATGGGCGACGACGGATAATCCTGAGGCCCAAAATTTGGGATTATCTTTTGCACCCGGTATTTCTGACCGAAATTCAGGTGAAAATTCCCCGAATACTGTTGAAATGTTTACTCCGACTTTTTCGAAGACATTTCCATGCATGATGGACATTTCGCCACCTCCGCCTGGGGCGCCGGTATGGTCGGTTCTTTCCCATGTTTTGAGTTGGAATTCGCTCGGCTTTGTAGTCGAGGTTCTTGATCTTTTGATTGCTTCTATGGCTTCGAACGACATGCAAATATCATCACGAAGTGATTTAAACCATGCTGTCGCAGCAAATTTATGATTTTCGATCTTCAAATTTCACCTTCAAATTCAACAAGCGGCGGGAAGCCATTGGTTTGCCGCAATCCCTCGCCGAGGGCGATCGCCGCGGCCACGGCCACGTTCAAAGACCTCTTTCCTCTAGCCATTGGTATTAACAATCTCTTGTCACAATCCGCATGAACAGTCTCAGGAACCCCGGCAGACTCTCGACCTAAAAGAAGTATGTCGCTGGCACGAAATTCAAAGCGCAGCAGAGAGGTTGAGCTTTTGGTGCTCATTAGTATCACTCGTCCAGACTTCAACGATAGAAAATCATTCCAACTTTTGTGTCTTGAAAAATCGATCGCAGCCAAGTAATCCATGCCCGCCCGTTTTATTCGTTTATCGTCTAGAGGAAAACCGCATGGCTCTATAATGTCTACACCAACATTCAAGCACGCAGCTAATCTAAGCATCGTGCCTAAATTCTGAGGGATATCTGGCTGATAAAGTGCAAGACGCATTTACAAACCTTTGCATGTCATCAATTATCAATTATACCCTTTCCCGACTGTTTCCGCTTGGGAGACGCGTTAATAACTTCTGCGGCGTTACGCCGCAGTGTTTCCACCGGTAAGAGCGTTATTCAATACTACTTAGTAAAGCTCGAGAACAATATGAGAGAAGAATATGGCAACTACGGGTGAAGAAACCTTTGAAAGCCAACCTCAAGAGGGAGAAACTCGAAGGGATTTTTTAACATTGGCAACAGGCGCCTTCGGCGCGTTTGGTGTTGGTGCTGCAGCCTGGCCCTTAATAGATCAGATGAATCCCGCTGCTGACACACTTGCGGCTTCCACAACTGAGGTAAACTTGGAGCCTATCCAGGAAGGGCAGAGGGTTGTCATTAAGTGGCGGGGGAAACCTGTCTTTATTACACGTCGCTCGGAGGCACAGATCGAGGAGGCTCGAAAAGTGCCGATATCGGCCCTGGTAGATCCTGAAAAAGATGAAGACCGCGTTCAGAAGCCCGAATGGCTAATTGTGGTCGGAGTATGCACCCACCTTGGGTGTATACCCCTTGGAAGTAAACAAGGCGAAAAGCGAGGTGAATACCAAGGATGGTTTTGCCCCTGTCATGGCTCACATTACGATACCTCTGGGCGGATACGAAAAGGACCCGCGCCGACAAACCTTCCAATCCCTAAATATACTTTCCTTTCGGACAAATTGGTCCGAGTGGGCTAAAGGAACACATTATGAGTAAAACAAACCAAACCAATTCAGTGGTGAAGTGGGTAGATGACCGTCTACCAGTATTTACGTTTATGCAGCATGAGCTCCATGAATATCCCACTCCTAAAAATCTTAATTACTTTTGGAATTTTGGCTCTTTGGCCGGAATTGTCCTTGTGACAATGATCGTCACTGGAATTGTCTTGTCCATGCATTATACCCCTCATGTAGACTATGCTTTTGACAGCGTCGAGAGGATTATGCGTGATGTCAACCACGGATGGTTGATACGCTATGTCCATATGAATGGTGCGTCTGCATTTTTCATCATTGTTTTTATCCATATTTTTAGGGGCCTCTACTACGGGTCTTACAAGGCTCCCAGAGAGCTACTTTGGATGTTGGGAGTTCTTATTCTATTGCTCATGATGGCCACAGCATTTCTGGGTTACGTGCTTCCCTGGGGTCAGATGAGTTTCTGGGGTGCTACGGTGATTACTAATTTATTCTCCGCGATCCCCTTAATTGGTGAGCCGATTGTCACTTGGTTATGGGGTGGTTTTTCGGTTGACAACGCCACCCTCAATCGCTTCTTCAGTCTCCACTTTCTGTTGCCTTTCGTGATTGTAGGGGTGGTTGTTCTTCACATAGTGGCACTTCATACACACGGGTCTAACAATCCAGTCGGAATTGATACGACAGGTAATGATGATCAAATTCCTTTTCACCCATACTACACCGTAAAAGACCTATTTGGGTTGGGTGTGTTTCTCGTGTTGTTTTCCTTGTTCGTTTTCTACGCCCCAAATTATTTGGGCCATCCTGATAACTACATCCCCGCAGATCCGCTGCAAACGCCGCCACATATCGTTCCAGAATGGTATTTTCTGCCATTCTACGCGATTTTAAGGTCCATTACTTTTGATATTTGGTTTTTAGATGCGAAGCTGTTAGGTGTGATCGCCATGTTTGCATCGATCGGTCTGCTCTTTATTCTACCTTGGTTGGATCGGTCCCCCGTCCGAAGTGCACGATTTAGACCGATCTATCGACAGTTCTATTGGGTTTTGGTAATAGACTGTTTTATCCTCGGAATAGTCGGCGCGAATTCTCCAGATGATCCAGTGTTTAGCGGCCTTGATGGATTTCAATTCATTCATCTAGGGATGATGTCAACCGCCTACTATTTCTTCCATTTCTTAATTTTGCTTCCATTATTAAGCGTAATTGAAAAACCTGACCCTTTGCCAGCTAGCATCAACGAACCAATCTTGGGGGGAGGAGGGAATGCTGCGCTCGCCCCTGGTAAGCCCATGGAGAAACCTTGATGCACAAACTAGCTACCATTGTTAGTTTGTGGATGGTTATAGCTTCGGGGCATAGTCTTGCTGCTGGAAGCGCGTTGGTCCCAGCTAAACAGAATTGGTCATTCAATGGGCTTTTCGGTACTTTCGATCGGGGAGCCCTACAACGGGGCTATCAAGTGTATAATGAAGTATGCGCAGGCTGCCACGGCTTACGTCTGGTAGCCTATCGGAACCTCACTGAGATCGGGCTCACAGAACAGCAGGTAAAAAAGATTGCGGCGAGTAAAACGGTGAAAGACGGTCCCAATGACGAAGGGGAGATGTATGAGAGATCGGGCAGGCCTTCGGATCGTTTCGTCATGCCTTTCGCCAATAAGAATGCTGCGCGCGCGGCAAATAATGGTGCTTATCCTCCAGACCTGTCCTTAATGGTAAAGGCGCGCGTGGGTGGGGCTGATTATCTTTACGGGTTGCTGACTGGCTATCAGGAGACTAAAAAAGGGGTCGAGATCCCTGAGGGAATGTACTACAACAAGTATTATCCGGGTAATCTCATTGCTATGCCGTCACCCCTAGTTGAGGAAGGGATCGAGTATCCGGATAAGACCAAAGCTACCGTTAAACAGATGGCGCAGGACGTTACAGTATTTTTATCCTGGACGGCGGAGCCCGAGATAGAACAAAGAAAACGACTTGGGATTAAAGTTCTTTTGTTCCTTATAATTCTGACGGGACTGCTTTACGCAATCAAAAAGAGAGTCTGGTCGCAACTTCACAACTGAGGTTTTTGTAAAGGTGTGTAAAAGCCCGGAGCTGTAAGCTACCGGGCTTTTTAATTTATTACTCCAGAGCAGGAATTTCTCTAAAATTTGAGTGCCACCCTTATACGTCGTCTGGATTTAACCGACGTGGCTGGCGAAATGATCTAGGGTCCGCTTATGCGCTCGTTCGCATGCTCCTTGGTTGTAGCTCTCCCGATCATCGCAGCAGAACCCATGGCCTGCCTCATCATAAACATAGCAGGGTATCTCGGGGTTTGCTTCCTTGATATCATGGACCTGACTTAGGGGTATTCCTCCGTCATTGTCACCAAAATTGAAGATAACCGGGACCTTTGGGGTGTCTTCACGTTTAGCGTGGATACCCCCACCGTAGAATGTCGATGCGGCTGATAAACCACTACATTTGCATGCAGCTAGCCAACTAACATAGCCCCCAAAGCAGTAGCCGACAATTCCAACTTTTCCGGCTTTGGAAGCTTCATCAATGGCTGCTTGAACGTCATTCTGGATTCCTTCGTCATTCAGACTGCCACGAGTTTCTTTACCTTTTTGAAAGTCATCCTGGCCATAGCCCAGCTCTAAACCTTTTTCTGTTCGATCAAAAAGGGCAGGAGCAACTGCTACGAAGCCATTTTTAGCAAACTCATCGGTTACATTCTTGATATGCTGATTGACCCCGAAAATTTCTTGGATCACTACTACTCCGCCCTTTGGGCTCCCATCAGGCGTGGCTTTATAAGCTCCCAGCGTATGCCCGTCAGATGTGTTTAATTCAATACTAGTACCCATATTTTTCTCCTTAGTTTAAGAAAATGTCATTTAATTGATATTAATGTGATGGATAAAACTTCCTCTTTAAGTAGGTTATTTAATGTTAAGCTGATTGAACAGAGCCTAAGCAAATTTATACATTGAAACGGAACAACATTATGTCGCCATCTTTGACAATGTACTCGCGGCCTTCTTGACGCATTCTGCCTGCCTCTTTGCTGCCTTGCTCACCTTGAAATCTTAAATAGTCCTCATATGCAATAGTTTCAGCACATATGAACCCGCGTTCAAAGTCAGAGTGAATGCTTCCGGCAGCTTGTGCCGCTTTTGTGTTATTACGAATGGTCCAAGCTCGAGACTCTTTGGGCCCGGCAGTAAGAAAGGTTATCAAGCCCAACAAATCATAGCCGGCGCTAATAACCCTTGTTAAGCCAGTTTCTTTCAGCCCTATGTCAGACAAAAATTCTTCTCTGTCCTTCGCGTCAGCAAGCTGTGCAATTTCCGCCTCTATGGATGCGGAGACAATGACTACAGCGGCGCCATTTGGCTCGGCGTAATTTTCGACCTTTTTAGAAAGCTCATTACCAGAAGCTGCAGAGGCCTCGTCTACGTTGCATAGATACATTACTGGCTTTGCTGTGAGAAGTTGAAGCTGGCGGAACAAATTTTGGTTTTCTAGTTCGACTTTTACCGATCGAGCAGGTTTTCCTTGACGTAGAGCTTCGATACTTTTTTTAACCAAGGGAATTGTCGCTACAGCCTCCTTATCATTGCCGCGTGCTCTTTTTTCTAGCCCATCAATGCGTTTTTCCAAAGAGTCGAGGTCTGCGAGCATTAGCTCTGTTTCTATTGTTAAAATATCATCAAGCGGATCAATTTGTCCCGACACGTGGGTTATATTGCTATTTTCAAAACATCGTACAACGTGGACAATAGCGTCGACTTCTCGAATATGTGAGAGGAATTGATTGCCCAGGCCCTCTCCTTGACTTGCGCCTTTTACCAACCCAGCAATGTCAGCAAAGTCTATATGAGTGGGGACAATTTTTGCTGATTTTGCAAGGGTTGCGATTTTTTCGAGCCTTAAGTCTGGAACTGCGATACGACCCACGTTTGGTTCTATTGTGCAAAAAGGATAATTCTCAGCTTGAGCTGCTACAGTCTCCGTTAAAGCATTAAATAGGGTGGATTTCCCAACGTTTGGAAGGCCCACGATTCCGCATGTGAAACCCATATCAGCTATTATCCCTCGCTTCCGCGGATGGCATATTCTTTGATATTTCGTTCATATAATCAGACGTATTTTGGGCTAACAATAACGGTATTTTTTCAGCGACTAATTTTAGCATTGGTTCAATTATATTTCGATCGGACCGGGAGAAGTTTCCAAGCACGTGGCGTGATACCGAACTTTTGCGATCAGGGCGCCCAACCCCTAACCTCACTCGGAAGAAACCATTCCCAACATGCTTTTCAATATCACGAATGCCATTATGACCTGCATGTCCTCCACCAGACTTTACTCTTACCTTGCCTAAGACCAAGTCGATTTCATCATGAAAAACGATGATTTGACGGGTGTCTAGGCCATAATATCTCATGGCCTCGCCAACCGGTCTACCGCATTCATTCATGAAACTAAGGGGTTTCAGTAAAATAAGTTTACTACTATCAACTTGGCCTTTGGCGAATTCCCCAGGTGGCCTCTTCTTAACCTGAAAATGAGAGAAACCATAGGTACTTATGATTTCATCGATTGCCATAAACCCCACGTTGTGCCGGGTTCGCGAGTAATCTGGCCCGGGATTTCCTAGCCCAACGATTAAGTGCATGCTTTAGCCAAGGTTACTAAAAGGCGATTACTCTTCTCGCTGGTTAGCGGAGCCCCCAGCATCAGGTTCAGCGCCATCTTCTATTTCTTCGCCTTCTGTGGTTGTTTCCTCAGCCTGCATTACAGTGGGTGGAGCAATTGTGGCAATTGTGAAGTCACGATCATTAATCGTAAATTCTACACCTTCAGGCAGCGTTACCGACTCGGCGTGAATGGAGTCACCGATGTCAAGTCCTGTTAAATCTATTTCAAATTCATCTGGAATGTTCGCGGCGGAGCAATTGACCTCCAAGACGTGCCGCACGACATTGATAAGACCGCCTCGGACGATCCCTGGAGCTTCCCTGTCGTTGATAAAATTAACGGGGACCTCAACAGTCACGCGTCTGTTGGGATCAAATCTGAGAAAATCAACATGCAGTGGAACGCCCGTAACCGGGTGTATCTGCGTATCTCGCGGCAACACCCTATGTTTAGTGCCGCCCACCTCGATATCAATCAAAGAGGTATAGAAGCCAGGCGTTTCTAGAGCTTTGTTAATTAACTTTGTTTCAATGGCGATCGATAATGGTGCTGCTTTGTTTCCATAGATAATTGCGGGGATCTTGCCTGTGCGGCGGGCGGCTCGGGCGGTCCCCTTTCCGACCCGTTCTCTCGACTCCGCGGCTAGTATCTGTATCTCAGCCATGCCGTTTCTCCTCTAACTTCGATTTACAAGCCTCCAGGGGTGCTTGGACGGAAATCTTTTATTCCTAAGCTGCACTATAGTCAAATAAACTTGATACCGATCTCTCATCGCTAATCCGGGCTATCGCCTCTCCAATAAGTGGTGCGATTGAGAGTTGACGAATGTTATGAGATACCCTTACCGCCTCGGTTCCCATTATGCTGTCGGTAACCACCATTGATTTGATAGGTGAAGAGGCAACCCGGGAGACAGCGCCGCCGGATAAAACCCCGTGAGTAATGTAAGCCGAAACCGACTGGGCTCCGGAGTCCATCAACGCTACCGCTGCATTACACAGTGTACCCGCACTATCCACGATATCGTCGACTATTACGCAGTCTTTGCCAGTTACATCGCCAATAATATGCATGACCTCAGAGACGCCCGCTCGTTCTCTGCGCTTGTCAATTATAGCAAGGTCGGAATCTAAAGCTTTAGCAATTGCTCGTGCGCGAAGCACGCCTCCGACGTCGGGAGAAATCATTGCTAGGTTGCTTATGTCCATATTATCCTGGATATCACGCAAGAATACTGGAGATGCATACAAATTATCCAGAGGGATGTCGAAAAAACCCTGTATTTGACCTGCATGCAAGTCGAGCGTTAGAACTCGGTCAGCCCCTGCTTCTGTAATTAAATTAGCAACTAATTTTGCCGATATCGGTGTCCTGGGACCCGATTTTCTGTCCTGTCTGGCATAACCAAAATAAGGCATGACCGCGGTTATTCTCCTCGCGGAACCTCGACGAAGTGCGTCTATGCAAACAAGGAGTTCCATCAAATTGTCGTTAGCCGGATAGGATGTTGATTGGAGAATAAAAACATCCTCGCCTCTAACATTTTCTTCAATCTCAACAAAACACTCCATGTCAGAAAAACGTCTGACACTTGCTTTGCAAAGCGCTAATTTGAGATGTGCAACGATTGCTTCAGCCAAGGGACGGTTACTATTGCCTGCCAAAATTTTCATACTTTTTTTCCCATAATAATACCATCTACGATGATGGGATTTTGAAGAGAACTTGGGTCGGGATCTTTATCAGCATGATCCGACTCTGTAAATGGATCTTCGGCTCACTATGGCCGTGTTCACTTGGTGGTTTATAGTTTGCACTTCGAGGAGAAAGACAATTCAATAATGCGTTACTTGGGCTATTGTAGTTGGGTCGTCTGCGGACCCGATGGGGAAAAATTGGGACTATGCAACAGTCTTCCCTGGAATCGCGATTGCGGACTGGTATATTTTTGAAAAAATTTATGAACGAAATAATCGTGCCATTAAAACATTGTGCAAAGGGCAAGTAATCCCAATAAACAGACACAAAAGAAGATAATTAAATGTGGCATCAGTGCTAGGACCTCAACATAATCGCTGACACCATTCGGCCATAATCAGGTTCGCCCATAATGAGTGAGCGGCGAAAGCTGAAAAATTTTTGGGTCTCCGTATATGTATCCCCTACTACCGGTGGGAGAGTCTGCACATCACTTCGATGAAGTTGGTTTTTAACAAAGCCCTGTAAATCAAAAAGATAAAAACCTTGTTTAGTATTTTTGAAGAACCGTCGATTGGAAGCGTCGATAGAAATGAATTGCTCCCAAAATTCTATACCAACCTCGTAGGATTTGTGTCCAATGCATGGACCTACTACAGAAATAATCTGGGATCTAGAGGCACCAAGAGACACCATCTCACGAATGGTGTTTTCAATAACTCCATTTTTCGCCCCGCGCCAACCCGCATGACACGCCCCGATGACGCTTGCGTTTGGATCAAAAAACAGAACAGGGGCGCAATCGGCAGTCAATATAGCAAGAATTTCCCATGGCTCATTTGTAACTGCTCCATCAGCCCTTGGGGGTGTGTGATTTGTTCTTGCCGAGGGAAATCTTATGACCTTGTTTCCGTGGACCTGATTAACCGTATTAATTCTGGAAACTTTACCCTCACTAATCTCTTGAGCAATAAGTTTACGGTTTTTCAACACAGTGGAGCGACTATCGCGCGAGCTCAAACCGCAGTTAAGTCCTGCGTAAATGCCTTTACTAAAACCCCCTTGTCGGGTGAAAAATCCATGGCAGACGTCGTCCATCTCAGCAAGATGGTTGCATGTAATTGGATCAAGTTTTTTGTTATCGACGGTCATGAGAGCTACAATGAGAAACCAGGTGGTGCAGGTTGTTGCGAGTTGGTTATCACCATCACTTTAAACAAGGATCCCATACCTTTTGGCTCAGTTAACCTTTTCGTGGCTGTGACAAAATCCTTAGAGCGGTTTAGTGGCATATTTCGAGCTAAGATCATCGTACGTTCAATAATTCCCATGCTTTCTAAAAATGAACCTTGATTAATCGGGCCTGATACTCGAGTGCTCTCCAGAGCCGCGATCCGCTGCAAAGCGCTGAAATCGACGTGGGTGGTCAAATCAGAGTCACCCGGGAATATTAGTGGGTCGGCATATTTGTGGCTACTAACCGCTTGCAAGGTATCACCTAGACCGGCTTGAATGTGACCATAGTCTATAACTAGTGCTCCAATGCCGTTCTCCCCAATACGTTTTGAAAGCTCCTTGATAACCTGATGGGCCGGAAAACAGATCTCATAAATATCACCAATTTTTGCGGCCTCCCCGATGTTAAACGGAATATTCAATTCAAAGTTTTGATCTAATTGACGTTCTGAAAAAGTTAGTTCATCTACTTTAGAAAGTCCCACGCATCTCAGACTCCAGCCTGTTGGCGTCTTAACAAACTGGTCTGCCGGTAAGGCATCAAAAAATTCATTGGCGACAAGTAAGACTGGACCTTCAGGTATTTGATCGATCCTCATATGCCAATTAACCTCAATTTTTCCAAACTTTTTTTTTAAAAGATTTTCTTGTTGGGTTCTAAGCGCTCTGCTTGTCTCAACAAGGTGAATTGATAAGGATTTTAGGAAATTCGGAACACAACTGGCCGCTCTGAGTATGTCGGAGATCAGGGTACCTCGACCTGGACCAAGTTCTACTAACCTTGTTTGGCTGGGTCTTCCAATTTGTTGCCACATTGAAGCGAGATACATTCCACAGATTTCGCCAAAAATTTGGGAAATCTCAGGAGAGGTAATAAAGTCTCCCCTCGCTCCTAAGGGGTTCTGTTTCTGGTAGTAACCATATGTTGCATGACCTAGCACCAGAGACATGTATTGTGAAACTGGTATAGGTCCCATTTTTTTTATGAGCCGTTTTATATAGGCTTCTAGAGGGCTCATGGTTTTTGGATCGCTCGATAAATTAACCAGAGGCCTCCAATCGCTAGGGGAATGGAAAGGAATTGACCCAATGTGATCGCCCCGAAAATAAAGCCCAAATGGGCGTCTGGTTCTCTTAAGAACTCCACTGTGAACCGAGCAACTCCGTACCCTAAGAAAAAACATCCTGCTACGAGGCCGGGTCGAGATAAAACATTGAAACGATACACTAACACCGCGATTAGTACGAACAGTATGACACCCTCTAAGGTTGCCTCGTAAAGCTGACTCGGATGGCGGGGGTGAGATCCAGCCCCTGGAAAGATAACACCCCAAGATAAGCTGGTTGGGCGGCCGTATAGCTCTCCATTGATAAAATTAGCTATCCTCCCGAAAAAAAGCCCTATGGGTGCACTGGCACAAATGAGATCACCAAATGAAAAGATTGAAATTTTGTTTCTGCGACAGAACACAACAGCGGCAACTAAAACTCCGATGGCGCCGCCATGAAAAGACATTCCTCCGTTCCATACCGCTAGGATTTCCGATAAATTTTGAATAAAGTAAGAAGGCTTGTAAAAGCAAACATACCCCAACCTTCCGCCTATAATCACGCCGAGGGTTGCCCACAGAAAAAAATCATCCAAATGCACTCGTTTTATGGATTGCTCAAATTTTGCAACCAGAATTAATGCATATCGCCACCCCAATATTAGGCCGAGTATGTACGCGAGAGAGTACCATCTCACGACTATGGGCCCAAATTCGAGTGCGATTGGGTCAATGGCAGGAAAGGGGATGGCATACATTATATGGCTCGCTTATACACCTTCTATTTATAAGGATCTTCTGATCCCAGGAAACTCTGGACATATTCGTTAACACCCTCTTCAACCGTTTTAAATTCTGACTCAAAGCCATTTGAACGAAGCTTGCTGATGTCAGCTTGGGTGAAGTACTGATATTTTTCCCTGATTGCTATCGGAGTTTCGACATATTGGACTTGAGGAGTTTTGCCCATTGCCAGATAGACTGCGTTGACAAGTTGATTAAATGACTGAGCTTGACCCGTACCAAGATTGAAGAGACCTGAAATTTGTGGGTTTTCCAAGAGCCAAAGGATTACTTTTATGCAGTCTCCCACCCAAATAAAATCCCGCATCTGTTCCCCATCTGCATAAAGTGGATTGTGAGATTTGAATAAGACCGCAGGGGCTCCAGCCTTAATTTCTCTAAAATTTTTTAGCGCGACGCTTATCATATTATTTTTATGATATTCATTTGGGCCGTAAACGTTGAAAAATTTCAGTCCCACCCATTGCGATGCAGCCTCTTCAGAGACTAGGTTTTCTGTTTTTCTTGCCACCCATCTGTCAAAAAGATGTTTGCTCCATCCGTATGCATTGAGGGGTCTTAGTTTGGACAATTCAAATCGACTTGCATCATCTAAAAAACCATTTTCACCTGCCCCATAGGTTGCGGCAGATGAAGCGTAGATGAGAGGAATCTTCTCGGTTTCACATATATTCCATAGAGAGCACGAAAGTCGAAAGTTTTGTTCAATAATGAGGTCAGCATTTAACTCTGTAGTGGCTGATATTGCGCCCATGTGCAGAACAGCATCAATTCGCGTCGCATTGCCTTTTACATAAGACTCTAATTGCTCAGGGGGAATAATATCGGCTAAATCCCGCTTAGCAATATTCCGCCATTTGTCATCGCTCCCTAGCCTATCGCAGACGACAATTTCTTTTGAAGAGCTCTCTTCTAGCCCTGCTACAAGGTTTGAACCTATAAAACCTGCCCCACCAGTCACAACATACATTTTGCTAAGCTCCCGACGACCAAGCTTGATTTATAGGTTTTGCCTAGCTGAGCTTCAAGCCTCAGTAATTTATTACTTGAGTCCCTTGCCATAGATCCCTACTTTAGTGGGATTGAAACGGCAAAGGACTACTCATGCAGGCTCAGAACAAATTCTTCGACGACGCGGCCAAAGTGCTCGGCGGAACAGCCAGCGCGTTTATCGGACTTAAGAGAGAGTTTGAGGCGTTAATACAACAAAAATTTGAGCGCCTTCTGGAATCGATGGATTTGGTCACGCGTGACGAGTTTGAGTCAGTCAGACAGATGGCAGTTAAGGCCCGCAGTGAACAAGAGGCACTTTTAGCTCGGCTCGAGCTTCTCGAAAAGAAAAGTGAGGGCAAGCAAGCTTCCAAAAGACGAAAAGCCAATGTGTCTGAGGTGTCCACCCCGGGTAAAGGGGCGAAGAGCAGAAGGGCGAGGAAATAGAGCTTTTCCACAATAAAATGTATGAAACTTCTTAACAAAGGTTGCGTGTTCGGAAACCTTTTGGCACCCTACATATGGTGCTTAAATGCTGTACAAGCACTATATATTTTAATGAGCTTTAGGTTGTGGCTTTAAGGATATGTACGAGAGGGTTTGAATGGCGAGCTTGGCTCTAAAAGAAGTTGATGGGAACGCTGCACATCCAATAGACATTATAGAGCAAATAGCAGTAGCAAATGATTGGCCCCATGATCGGCAATGTGACGAAGAGATAGTGATCGATGTCGCCGGTCAATGGACAGACTACCGGCTCTTTTTTACCTGGCTAGATCATATTTCAGCGATGCATTTCGCGTGTGCCTTTGAATTAAATATCCCCGATAGCAGGCGAGGGGCTATTTATGAATTGCTCGCAAAGATTAATGAGGGTTTATCTGTTGGGCATTTTGATCTCTGGGCCGATCGAGGTTTACCTGTATTTCGGGCGGCACTGCTGCTCAGGGGAATTGGTGGAGCTACCGTAGAACAGTTGGAGGATTTGGTTGATATTGGCCTTACAGAGAGCGAAAAATTTTATCCAGCCTT
>CAJXEC010000003.1 GCA_913052165.1 uncultured Rhodospirillaceae bacterium | reverse complement strand
TATCCTGGAATTCTTATGACTTCCATTCTATCTAAAAGTGGGGGAAGAATATTTAATGTGTTTGCTGTAGTTACAAACATTACATCTGATAAATCATAATCTACCTCAAGGTAATGATCATTAAATTTATTATTTTGCTCTGGATCAAGTACTTCCAAAAGTGCTGATGATGGATCACCAAAAATGGAGTCCCCAGTCCCCATGCCAAATGGTGGGAGGGAGGGTGCCGAAAGGGTGAGATATCCATCTACAGATTTGGCGGTCGCTTTAAACTTCGCTCTTAAATCCTCCAAACTATTGAGCGCATTTCGATACTCTTCCAGGGTAATTTTTTCTCCTCCCCCAAAACGCTTGAGAAGTTCATTTGTGATAAAATTAGCCCCCACTTCACGCGCCATCAGAGCTGGATACTTAACTTCCCAAGCCGCGATCACTGGTCGATAACTAGGAAATAATGCAAGCGCGTTTTCAAGTTTTTCAATTTCTAAGCTATCATTCCGAGAGAATAATTCCACGCCATTTGCGTAAAGTTTTTCACCAAATTTTATAATTTTTATTTTGTATTCCTCATCGGCTTCTTTCCATCCGGCAGTCTCTAGAAGGGCTATACGTACGGGCTTTTTACCTGGCCCTAACTGGTCAACACCATATAGACCCGGATGCCCAGGGTCTCCGCCAACGATGTCTGCAATGCATCGTGCAACAGCCCAGCAGTCGTCTACCGAAGCAGAATGGACACCCATCACGCTGTAGGATGGTGAGCGCCAGATAAGACCTCCAGAATGAAGCGCCCCAAAAGTTGGTTTTAGCGCCCAATTCCCACAAAAACTTGCTGGTCTAATGATGGAGCCCCTGCCTTGGCTCCCGGTTGCTAACGGAAGCATTCCGGCCCCCACCAGGGCAGCGCTTCCGCTTGAGGAACCTCCAGGCGATCTAGATAGATCATATGGATTACGGGTTGGTGGTGGATCTCCTGAACCCAATTCTGGCAAAGTGGTTTTACCAACTAAAATCCCTCCAGATCTTTTAAGTGCATAAATGTGAGCGCTGTCTTGCCAATCTCTGTGCCCTCTGAAAAATTCGCTCCCCACCTCAGTTGGAAAATCTGCAGATTTGAAGATGTCCTTTGCCCCGAAGGGCATTCCATCCAAGACGGATAATACGCGGCCCGATCGATATCGCTGGCTTGACGCATCTGCAGCCTTTCGTGCGGAATCAAAATCATGGCAGACAAAAGCTTTCACCTCAGGCTCTCGGTTATAAATAACCTCGAGACATCTCTCTAAATATTTTCGTGGCGTATCCGCTCCGGCTTCGAATAATGGAAGAGCTGATAGCCAGCTTCTCAAGTCATTTTTCAGGGGAGAATATGTCAGGATCATCTCCTAAATGTCATATCAATACCTCAAAAATTACGGAGAATTAACCTCAGGCACAAAGTACTTTAGTGTCATCAAAAACTTGGTGACGTGGTTTTCCACCGGCAGACTTTGGTTAAAAGCCTAGTTCTTCGAAAACTGCTTTGTCGCGTTCCGTAAAAAATTTATTCCGAACCATTTCTGCCGAGTAAGACTGATGGAATAGAACATTACGGTAGGCTATAAATTATTGATACGCTAGGTTGCAAAAATCAAATTTGCGTAACAGGTCAAGAGAGGAACGAAATGGTCGGAATTGCACTCCAGGACGTCGACGCTGAAACCACAAAGCAGTGGCGAGAGGATGGAGTGGTTCTCATCAAAAAAGCCTTTAGTCCCGGCTGGCTGGCTATCATCGCAAAAGGAATAGAGGAGGCTATGGAAAATCCAAGCCCTATGTGTCGAGACTATATTGGCAAAAACGGGGGCCGGTTTTTCACAGACCACCATATGTGCAAACGAATAGAGGCGTTCAAAGACTTTCAAGAAAATAGCAATGTCACCGAATTGGCGGCCAAGATTATGGGAACCTGCAAGCTTAATTACGTAGACGAACATTTACTCGTGAAAGAGCCCGGCACCGAAAACGCGACGCATTGGCATCAGGATTTACCCTATTACGAAATAGGAGGCCCCGATTTTGGGTCTCTCTGGATTACACTAGATCAGGTCGATAAGCACTCCGGGGCTCTAAGGTTTGTTAAAGGTTCACATAGATGGGGTAAAATTTATCAGCCCATCAGAATAGCTGAAGGCGTGCTAGTAGACGAAGCCAATCACTATGATGGGCCTGCTCCCGAAATAGATAAAAACCTTGATAAATATCAGGTTTTATCTTTCGATATGGAACCTGGTGACGCCTTGTTTTTCCAAGCAGGAGTCCTCCATGGTGCATATGCCAATGAGGCTCAAGATCGTCGCAGAAGGGCGTTATCAGCGAGATATGCAGGGGCTGACACTTTCTGGCAACCACGTCCATATATTCCATCAAGACCTGAAACACCGAACCTCACAGAGGGAGGTCCTCTAGACTCGCTGGATTATCCGGTGGTTTGGAGAGCGTAATGCTGCCTTTATTAATGTTTACTCCAATGCCGAACTAAAAAAATGCAAATATACGACTTTCTATACTCTGCCGCGGAAGCGCATCCGGCTTGGTAGATGGATCAACGAAGGCTGTATGCGGGGTAAACCGGGCGACACCATCCTCCTTAGAGTCGTAGGATTTGATAAGCATTACCTCATCGAATTGCATAAAAGGGAAATACACCCAGCTATGGCTCGTGTTATGAGCGAGCCGAAAGGTATAGCCTGTCCGATCAACCGCCTGCCTTTCCGCGGTTATTAAATCAGCCAAAATCACGCTACGAGCGTCACAAATTGCGAGCGGCATGGTCTCAATAGGCCCTTTTGTGGAACGCCAAATATTGATGATCGAAAACCGCTTGGACAAAAGCGTTTCAGCCTCCGAGCCCATGAGGTCCCGCACACGTTGCGGCCCGGACTCTGTTGTGTAGTCATTGTGCGCCCCTTGAACTGGTTCTCTTACCGATCGTTTTTTCCGTTGAACTGGATCGTCGTATCTTTTCGTATGATCGAAGACGACCGCTCTCGAACAACCAGTTGCTTCCATGACCAGGTTTTCACACTCTTGGTTATATATCATGAGAATTTGATCTTCGTCATAAAAGTCGGACACCGCCGTTTTTTGGGTTTTGATTTCAAATCCCTGAATGTCAAGCGAGAGCGAACCGATTAAGGAACGTCCATTTGCGATACGAACTTTTTTTTTCTCAAATTGACCGTCGCGCGTACCGTTCTGGCCACCTGGTTCCGAAGGGCGCAGAATGATCCTGTTGCCTTCGCTTGCTACGGCGTAGTCAAGCTCAACTTGAACATCTTCTCGGCATAACGGCTTGTGGCTAGTCTCGGCCATTATTGATCTCCTGATTCTCTTTACCAAAACTTAAGCCCAATAGACTATTGGAGCAATCGCGCTATGCTGTCATGTAAAATTCTTGCACGCAGATTTAATTAAGCCAGACAACAACAAAGGAGGCAAAAATGTTGCACCCAGCACCAGACGAACACACCCCTTCGCGCGCTCGCATGGCAGGAAAAGTAATAATCGCTTCCGGAGCGGGATCCGTCGGTGATGGTTGGGGCAATGGTAAGGCGGCCGCCTTCGTATACGGAAAAGAAGGCGGGAAAGTGCTGTGCGTGGACTATCGGCTTGAAGCTGCTGAAGAAACGGTAAATTTGATAAAGCGGGCTGGCGGAGAGGCATCGGCAGTACAATGTGATGTTTCAGACGAGAGTGACGTGGTTTCAATGGTGGCAACGTGCATAGAGAGATATGGCCAGGTCGATGTGCTGCATAATAACGTTGGCGGACAAGGAACTGGGAGAGCCTTAAATACGATAACTGTCGAGGACTGGAACGCAACATTCTCACGCAACATTACATCCGCAATGCTGACCTCAAGAGAAGTGGCCAAACATATGGAATCTAAGAACGGCGGAGCCATTATAAATATCGCCTCCATTGCTGGAATTCGGCATCTCAATGTTCCGACAGCAGTATACTCTGCTACAAAGGGAGCGATGATAGAATTTAACAGGAACATTGCGATACAATTGGCGCCAAAAGGCATCAGATCTAATTGCGTTTTGCCAGGTTATATCGACACACCTTTTATTAAGCGGATGGTAAACGGGAAAAGGTCATACGAATACAAAGGTTACTCCTCTGCCGAGGAATATTGTGCAGCAAGAGATGCGATAATACCAACTGGCAGGATGGGCACTGGCTTTGATGTTGCTTATGCTGCTTTGTTCCTAGCATCGGATGAGGCAACACATATCACGGCCACAGAAATTATTGTCGACGGCGGAGTAACCCAGACCTGCCCTGGGGTATAAAAAAAGGTTGTATCAAGAGAGGCTCTCTCATGAACATCCAAAATCTCAGATGGTCAGGCAGCCCTAACCTTTTTGTATGGAACCCGTGTCACATGATCGAGGTTCTCACCCTCAATCCTTATTAGTCTGGTCGTATTTGCTCTAGAAGGTGAATGCAAATCTTCTTCATTATAAACATGCGCATCACCCGGATTGAGAGGATAATCACGAACCTTTTCTACCAAACCAGGCTTTCCATCAGCAGCTGGCTCTACACATTGCCAATCTGTCATGACTGTCTGTCCAACCGCCTGTCCATATATTGCCCAACTGCCTCCGTGGCCATGGGGCGACGATTCTTTAGCGCCTTCATAGAAGTGAGCGCATATGCAAAATTTTAAATCTGGGTCTTCGTACAATATTGTGCGCGGTGGCGCATCGTTATCGCTGAGGTGCTTATCCCGAAAATCCTCATCTAGGCAGGCCCTGGAGACATAAGTCCTAACTTCTTCTCTGCCGGCAGGACCCGGATCTTTTTGCAAGGCAACTTTGCAATCGCGCGCAAATTCTTCAAGGGTGTATGTCATTATAAGTCCCTCCTTTTGAAAGCCAGACCTAAAATCATTAATCTCTATATCAAAACCCGTCTCGCCATGAAACTCTCAAGTATCCTGTTGAAGCGTTGGGGATTTTCTAAGTAAAACATATGACCGACACCTGAGATAATATGTTTTTCTATCCCAGGCATTTGATCTGCAATGTCATCAATCATAGATTTTTGTGAGGTACGATCCTCCTCACCACCAACAATCATGGCCGGAACCCGTGGCCGAAATGTCCACTCATAGATATTCGCATGCCTCAAAGATCTGAATTGAGTGAGATATCCATCTATTCTCATTGTTTTAGTAACTTCTATTGCACGATCAATTATTCGTTGCTCTGCATGCCGAGAACAAGACCTTGGCGCATGAAGATTGGCATACCCCTCGATACCTAACTCCCGGACCTCCCTCTCCCTCTCCGCTATTATTTTGTTTCTATTTTTTAAGGGCTCCACGCCTCCGCCTACAACGGGCTCTGCCAGAGTGATAGAGAGGACACGCTCACGAAAAGATCTGTAAAAAGCGGTAACGATTACACCTCCATAGGAGTGGCCTACCAGATGTACCGCAGTTACTCCTATAGCATCTAAAAAATCGGAAATCAGAAGGGCATAATCTCCCGTGGAAGGAGTGTCGTGATCCCAGTCGTCGGACGAACCATAACCCGGCGCATCCCAAGCTATGACCCTAAACTTATCGGAGAAGAATTGGAACTGGCTCTCCCAGTTGATAGAATTCCCGCCCATTCCGTGAATAAAAAGTAGCGCCGGTCCTTCGCCCAATTCTCGATAGGATAACCGGTAGTCACCCGCTTGAGTAATTTTCAGTTCTGGTATGTCAGGTCCTGCCAATCCCGATCATCCTCTTAACACGTTGCCAAAAGTTTAAACTGGAAGGGACGGATTTACCCTCTATTTGATTAACAAGGCGTTCAAAGAACTGACCGACGACTATTTTGGCTGCCCCTTCGAGCATTCTCCCCCCAATCGACGCCACCTTGCCCGTAATCACAATTTCGTAATTGTACTCTACCCGTGTACCAGAGGACTCAGCAGTAAGTTTTACATCGCCTGAGCCAGTCGATGCCCCCAAAGGACCAGATAGGCCTCCGCTAAGATGCGCTGTCTCGGGCGCCACTAGGTTAGAAAGGGCAACCTCTGCCACAAACCTCCCTCGGACAGGTCCCGCCCCAAGACTTACTTCTGCTCTGTAGGCATTTTCTCCTACACTAACAAGCTCGTGGCAGCCGGGAATAACCGCTGCTAATTTGGCAGGATCAAGTAAAGTATTCCAGACGGTCGAGGGCGAACTCGGCACAAAAGTGTCTCCTGAACCGATCAGTGCATGACCTTTCCCGCTAGCTTTTTCTCCTTGTTTCAAACCTGCAGCTGGCTCGCGTTCGTCACCATAGAGAAATTGGCTGATTTTCGCCGGCGTTAAGGGGGGCAATATATCATCGACCCCTAGAGCATCACATACGGCATTAGCGATGCAAACCGGCGTCGACATGCAATTTCCCTCTGCAGCTCCCTTCGCCCCCAATGGGGTAAAGGGTGATGGATTTTCGACATGCAGTATTTCGGGTTCCGGAACTTCCGTAGCGGTTGGCACAAGGTAATCTGCAAAAGTGCCTGTGAGGAAGCTACCATCACCGGCATAGGAAAATTCTTCATACAAGGCGGCTCCAATTGCTTGACCAAAAGAGCCATACACCTGTCCCTCTACGATCATGGGGTTCATCATCTTACCAGGATCGTGCATGGTAACATACCTATCAATTTTGACCGCAGCCGTATCTTCATCAATCTCTACTCCGCAAAAATCGAAGACAAAACCATAAGTTAGCGAGGTATTTATTCGATCATCTTCATCTGGGGCTTTGAGTTGAGGTGGCGCCCAAGTCGCAGTCTCTCTCAATCCCCCCTCGACATCATCGGGGAGCAGGCCAGGCGACCAGTGGGTCCCTCCGGCCACCCGCCTAAAACTTAGGGCATTGTCTTCATTATCCCGGTCCAATATTTTTCCCTCAGAGAAATCAATTTTATCCGACGTAATGTTAAGAAGCGGCGCCGCAATTCTAGTCAGCTTTTCTCTTATTTTTTGAGCTGCCAAGTGAGCTGCAACGGCGGTGCCCGGTGAAAACCGACATGAGTAAGTGCCAGCGGCAATCGACCAGGGATCTTTTAGGGTATCGTGATCTGTAGAGACCTTGATATCGCCAGGCCTCAACCCCAATTGGTCTGCCACAATCTGCGCAATAACAGTTCCATGTCCCTGGCCCTGTGGAGTAGTATCACTTGTTACAGACACTGAGCCCAGTGGGTCCACATTAACCGTGGCCATCGATATTGCGCCGTCTTGGCCTCCCCTTTTAGCCCGGTCTTGCGCAGGAACAATTGTCGATAAGTAGCCCATATTGGACATGCCCGGCTCAACCACCGCTGCATAGCCAATACCGTATTTTTTCCCTTTTGCTCTTGCCTCGTCACGTCGTTTTAAAAGATCTCGGAGGCCACCATTTTTTACCGCTTTCTCCACGGTTGCCGGGTAATCGCCTGAGTCATAAATCGCCCCTGCTGGTGTGCGGTATGGAAACACCCCAGACTCCAGGAGATTTCGCCTAATTACCGAGAGCGGATCTTCGCCTAACTCCACTGCCACTTTATGGATTAACCTCTCAAGCGCGAAATAAAGCTGCGGCCCTCCGAAACCTCTCACCAACCCGGCGGGGGTCTTGTTGGTCATGACTAGTTTATTAATGCAAGAAACATTTTTAACTTTGTAGGCACCCGTTATAGCGCCGTGCATTCTGTAGAGGGGGCCCGGCATCGGTGACCGAAGATACGCGCCGTAATCATCGAGTTGCTCCATCCGAAGACCCGTGATTTCACCATCGCTTTTTACTGCTGCCGAGATATTTACTATTCGATGGGGGGCGCTCGAGGCAGCTGTCAAATGCTCAAGCCTATCTTCCACCCATTTCACGGGACGCCCCGTGATTTTTGAACACAAGCCCATTAGAACAATGTAGGGTAGGACGGCCTGCTTAACGCCGAAGCTGCCACCAGAATTAGATGGAGTTCGGAGCCTCACGTTGGGCTCGGGAACTCGGAGGGCACGAGCGATTATAGGGTGTCCAGTGTAGGGTCCCTGAAAATTAGAAAAAACGTCGTAACTATCTTCATCTGGGAGATACTCAACTAAGGCTACAAACCCCTCAATTGGCGTTAACGAATTTCGCGGATAATGAATTTTTAAATCGACAATTCTATCCGCTTCTGCGAATGCTTGATTTGGGTTTCCGTAAATAAATTCCCGATCCGAGATAAGATTTGTGCCCGCATCCGGGTGCACGGAGGGGGAGGCTTCATGAGATGCTTCCTCGGGATCCAAAGCGGGCGCCAATATTTCGTATTCTATTTTTACGTGCTCAAGCGCATCCTCCGCGTGGTATCGATCTCGGGCAATTACGACTGCCACAGCTTCCCCAACAAACCTTACTCTATCCACCGCCAATGCCCACTCATGGAGCGGTTCTTTTACGATCAACAGATAGGGGTCAGAAATTTCTTGGATTTGCTTTCCCGTGATCACCGCGGCAACCCCAGGGCATTCCTCTGCCTGAGATGTATCAATGGATTTAATTAATGCACTGGCGTGAGGCGACCGAAGAATTGCCGCATGTTGCGTTCCAACCGGCACAGGATAGTGATCAGCAAACCGAGCCCGCCCAGTTAAGAGGCGCTGATCTTCCAGTCTTTCTATTGACTCTCCAACAAATTTACGAACTGCGGTCATTAAATCTCTCTACTTAGTATTCCAACCCGATTTGATCCAAAAATTTAAACATAGAATCCCGACACTCAGCAGGCTTTTGTATCTGCAAGAGATGCCCAGTCTCCGGAATACACTCGTATTCATAATCCATGTCTTCGGCCAACGCTTTGTTTGCAAATGCCGGTCCTGGAGCTCCCTTGGCTTCAGGGTCACAAGCAATCAATTTGAAAGGACCGCCAATCCTAGTTTTAGAAGGCCACAGGTTGAGTGTCATAGCCTGCTCATAAATAAAAGCTTCATATTCACGGGGACAAGTTAGGGTCCAATTTTCATCTCCGTCCGATTGACGAAGAACTGCTCTCGCCATCAATTCGTGAGCGCCCTCAACCCAGCTTGAGTGGGCTCTGTTGTTCTTATACTGTTCAGCAAGTTCCACAGGATCACCGAACTTATAGGGTCTTTGAAGCGCCCAAGCGCTCAAGCGCTGCTCAAAGACATTCATGCGATTGTATTCTCGATGTCCCTCAGGGGGCACATTAGGCGGATCGAATAGAATAAGCGCATCCCAGACAAAACCAATTTCACAGGCATGTTTCATGGCTGTTCGACCTGACATCGAGTGAAAAATACCGATACTGGTCTTTTTGCCTAGTCGATCTGTAACCTCTCTAAACACAGTATTTAGATCCAATGTCATCTGAGCATAGCTGTGACCAGACAATCCCGAGGTGGCGCCTGGGTTTTGACCATGATTGCGGAAATCAAAGGCTGCGATTTCAAAACGGTCACAGAGGGGACCCCAAAAAGGCAAATACCCATCAATGGCGAACCCATTCCCATTAGCTATAAAAATCCTGGACCCTTTTGAGTTCCCATGAAGCCTAACCTTAATTTTGGCCCCATCACCCATTTCCAAGTCGAGAACTGTGTTAGGCTTGGGAACTGAAAATGCCATTTTAAATATCACCCATTGTAGTTACACTCGATAGAGTGACATAGATCATCGGTATCTAAAAATCACCCCTAAAGTCTTGTGTTGTTGTATATTCAAATCCTGTAACAAAATATGTCTTTCCCCAACCTTGTCTTCGTCAGCTGCCTAACCTTGGTACTAAACACCATGGCGTTTATGACCATAACCCCGGTGCTGCCAACCTTATTGGAAGAGTGGAAATTGACGGAGACAGAGGCGGGCCTGTTAGGAGGAGCTTTTTTTATTGGCTATGTGGCAGCTGTCCCGATCCTTGTCCCGCTCACAGACCGCATACTTCCGAAAAAAGTTTATTTCATATCCGGAGTAATAGGGACAATTTCTTGTTTTGGTTTCGCCTTTTTAGGTGAGGGTTTGTGGAGCGGAATTTTTTTCCGAATTCTTACCGGCATAGGTGTCGCCGGCACTTATATGCCAGCCTTAAAAGCAATGGCAGATGATCTGGAGGAGCCTTACAGAACGCGAGCTGCAAGTTACTATACATCGGTTTATGCCGTCGGCACCGCTGCCTCGATTTTAGTCGGGGGGCTTTTTGCAGACTGGCTGGATTGGCGCTGGTCATTTATTGCCGCAGGTATAGGAATATTACTGGGGCTGGTTATTGGCTGTTTGGCGTTGCCTAATGGAAAGATTTCATCGAACCCAATTAGTCAAAGTGTCGCATTTCGAAAGGCACTAAAAAACCGCGCTGCTATGGCAAATATCAGGGCTTATTTTGGCCACCTGTGGGAAGTTTTTTCAAACCGCGTCTGGATAGTAGCCTTTTTGGTCATGGCTGAGGCCAACCGAGGAGAAAAGTTTACTTTAACAGCCGCCGGCCTAGCAACTTTAGTTGCCCTGGCTGGGGTACCCGCAAGCATGTGGTGCGGGGAAGCCCTTCTTCGATTTAACAGAAACAAAGTGCTTAACCTCATTATGCTTAGTTCCCTCTTAATCGGGATTATTGTTGCCTTGACAACCGCAGCGCCACTTTGGATTGTCGGCAGCCTGGCCATTTTATATGGGGTCGTCACCTATGCAGACACGGGACCCCTCAATTCTACGACAGTTTCATTAGCTGAGCCCGATGTCCGAGGGGCCACCATGGCGATACATGCATGTGTGGGGTTCGGGGGAGGTGTGCTTGGAGCTCTTGCAATCGGCGCAACACTTCAACTTACGGGGGGTATTAACTCCCCAGACGCATGGCGTTTCGGTTTTCTGGTAATGGCGTCGGGATCAGCTTTTGGGTTATTTGTGAGGTGGAGAGCAAAACGGGCTGTTAGCTAGGGAACGGACCACGAAGACCTCCACTTATCTGACAAAGTACATCTACCAGCGGGGCACGGCTTTGGGGGCAAATTTTCCCACTGGCCAACCAATAGGCCAGATCTTTAATGACTAAGAACCTCAAAATCTGAGTGTTCCCTCAACTAGGTGCGACGATACCCGCCTCTCACACTGTTTTGAGCAAATGATCAGGGACAGGATCTGGTTTCAACGGTCGTACCGCCCAAAAATTATGCATCCATTCGGAAAAGATCCGTGTTTTGCTCCAATAGCCTCTCCCTATATAACTGTTTTGTATCCAGTTCCGAACTTTTCTATTGGGCCAAAATATGGACTCATAAAATGTGCAGGTAAAAGCAAAGTGCCTGTCCCCGAAATTCGCTCTAATAATTTAGCACGTGATCGTGCTGACCCTACTGGATCCTCACAAAATGCGGAGGACCAATCTGGTCGCCGAACCTGCACTGGATGGTGAACCACATCACCACACAACACCGCAGCCGCATCGTTGCTCTCTGCATTTAAAATTACCGCGCCCGGTGTATGCCCTGGAGCCGGTTCAAAATTTAATCCCGCTTCGATTTGGTGATCGGCTTTCACTAAAGTTGCTTGTCCCGATGCAACTACGGGCAAAACGCTATCAGCATGCGATCCATGCAAAATTGGATCTTCCACCTCTGACTGCTGATCCACCCAAAACTTATACTCTGTCTCTGCGAAGAGGTACTGAGCATTTGGAAATGTCGGCACCCACCTTCCATTTTCCATTGTCGTATTCCAACCGACATGATCTGGATGCAGGTGAGTACACATAACGTAATCTATGTCCTCAGGCATCACGCCCAGAGCCTTCAAATTGTCTAAGAATGGCCCATCGCGCTCATGCCAATCCAGACGACCCAGCCGCTGCTTGCCATTACCGCAACACGCGTCGACTAAAATGTTATTCTTTTCCGTACGGATAAGAAAAGAGTGAAAGCTCAGGGATAAGTCGAGACTTTCAGGATGGATTAGTCTTGGCCCCATCTCTTTCGATAGTTCACAGAGTAACTCTCGATCAGAACTTGGGATCAGTGTTTTATGGGGGTACCTCAGCCTTTCGATATCAACGACCCGGTCAATCGAAATGCCCCCGATATCGCAACCTGCACGCTCTTGGCTCCAGACATTCTCCATTCCCTCACGCTAAGCGTTTAGGGAAAGCCGGGCAAGCAGGAAAGTCTAACGTTCGTAATCCAAATCCTTTTAATTCTATTTTTTACAGTCCTTCGTGTAAGAATTTTATAGTCCTTGACCATGCCAACTTGGTCGCTTCTGGATGAAAATTACCTTTTTTATTGTTCGGATCCTGAAAAGCATGATTTGCATCAGCATATTCGTAAAATGTGTGTTCGACGCCATTTTGCCTCAGTTTTTCGTCAAATTTTTGAACATCTACAAGCGACGGGTTCTTATCTAACCCGCCGAAGTGGCCCAAAACCGGGCAAGTGAGATTATCCAGCCTTTCAAAAGCAGTTGGCCCCTCTCCCCAGGCTGAAAACATACCGCCACCATAATTAACGACACAAAGTTTAAATTGGTCAGGAAAAACACTAGCGCCAAAGAAAGAAGTCCTACCACCCATACAGTGACCCAGGATGCCGACACGCTTCATATCGACATCGCCTCGTCCCCTGAAATGATCCAAGGATGCCTCTATGTCGCTGATGAATTCATTATCATTTCGAAAATCTGCTGGCGCGTCGCCTACCAGATCGGCATGTCGGTGATAAAAATCGGGAGCCGCCGCTAAAAAACCTTTCGATGCCAGAGCGTCAACCTGATCGCGCGTAAACTGATCCATGCCGGTTCTATGAAACATAACTAATACTGCGGGTAGGGCACGCTCACCCTCGGGCTTATTGAAATAAATTTTCATGGTACTGCCGTCACTGGCGACACTTGTCCAATTTCCCATACCACCCCCGTTTAAAGCGTTTTTAAAACGCTAGCATAAACCTCGAAGTGAGAAAACGGCTCTTGCTAGGCCCGCGAGTATCCTGTATCCGCAGAACTAGGGTAAATATTTTCCTCGACTTGGATGTCAACTATCAAACCACATAACTCGAGCAATGAGAGATTGGGCTATGCCTTCCTAATAACAGGCATATTTTCTTATGGTTGGTTGTGGCCAGTAATGCGGGCTGGTGTCGAACACCTCCCCCCGCTTTGGTTTGCGTCGACAAGGGTTCTCATTGGCGCTTTAGTCTTAATGCTTGTTCTAGCCGTTCAGAAAAACCTAAAATTGCCGACCAAAGCCGACCTGCCCGCTGTATTTTCAGTCGGCATTTGCATGATGGGTTTATATGTGTCCCTGGTGCACACCGCAATGGCCTACATACCAGCCGGCAGAGGGGCCCTGTTGGGATATTCAACGCCACTTTTTGTCACACCATTCGCCCTTATTTTTCTGGGTGAACGAGTAACAGCCATGAAGGTTTTTGGCATGGTTACCGGCCTCAGTGGATTGGCCGTTTTATTCAACCCGATAGAGTTTGATTGGTCGAACCATGAAGCCCTTCTTGGAAGTGGTCTTTGCCTCCTTGCCGCATTTTCTTGGTCAATCGCAATTTTACAAATGAGGGTTCATAAGTGGCATTTAACGCCTCTTCAATTAGGCCCTTGGCAACTTTTGTTAGCTGCATTAATTACACTTCCCTTCTCAATCTGGGTGGCCGAACCCCGGCCCATCAATATAAACCCTGAAATGATATTTTTAATCCTCTATGGCGGGATCTTTGGAACCGCGATCGCCATGTGGGCAGTGGCAAGTTCGGTGAGGTATTTGGGAGCTGTAACCACGTCGATAGGCTTATTAGGCGGCCCAGTCGTTGCCATCGTTACAAGTGTTTTACTGCTTGGCGAACCACTTACTTTGACCCTCGCAGGAGGCTTGTTCCTAATACTTGGAGGTATCGGGCTTGTCACGTGGTCGGATATTAAAAAAAGCTAACCTTGCCTCAAGGCCAATTTTTTAGGGGAAGACTTCTTTTGAGCCAACCAGGCCCGTCTTTTAAATTTCCTCGCATACCCTCTCGAACATTGAAGAGGCTCGTATATCCGGCCTTATTGAGTGCCCTTGCCGCTCTGGCAGAGCGGATCCCACTAGCACATATTAGTGCTATTTGACGCAATGGATTACCGTTAGTGCGATCCCTAACTTCTGAAACAAATCCCTCAAGGCCATCCTCTCTGTGAATGGAAATTGGTACAGCGCCTGTTGCCAAACCTGTATCTCTCCACTCCCCAGGCGATCTCACATCAATTAAAAGAAGTGTTCCGGTAGATACCCTCTTTTGAGCTTCAAGAATGGACATAAGTCTAACTTCGGCTAAGCAAACTTGGCTCCACGTGCCTAAGCAAAGAAACCATAAAATCACTTTAAGCATCTTACCCAAGGGTGGGATCCAGCACTATTTTGCCCAGTGGCACGCCAGCTTCAATGTGACGATGCGCCTCAGCCGCTCCGCTTAGTGGGTATATTTTCTCAATCTTCGCTCTCAGCTTTCCCTCTTCAGCCAAAAGAAGCGTGTCCTCGACATTGGCATCTGTATTTCCAGTGGCGCCAAAAATTCTAAGGTTTCGATGATACAAAATGCCACAATCAAGCTCGACTTTCCCCCCGCCGTGTGACCCCGCGGTGACCAACCGCCCAAATTTTTGCAGACAGGCGAGTGCCTTTGGCCAAGTAAGGGGGTTAGAGATATTTTCAAAGACTAAATTTACCCCCTGGCCTTCGGTGTAGCGCATAACCGCTTCGGTTAGATCCTCTGCAGTGTAATCAACGCCAAAATCCGCACCGTATTCGATGCCAACCGCCACTCTCTCCGAAGCACCTGCTGCACATATCACACGGGCTCCCGCGGCCTTTGCAACCTGTATGCCCGCAAGGCCGAGCCCTCCAGCCGCTCCCATAACCAAGATTGTCTCATCAGCTTTCAGATCACCTGTATCAAATAAGAGGTTGTGGGCCGTCGGGCCGTGCCGGAGAACCGCTGCCGCTTCTGCGAAATTAATGGTGTCAGGAATTTGAACCGCCACAGATGCAGGTACTTTTACGAACTCGGCGTCTCCACCATAACAGCCGACACCCAACATGACAGAGTTTTCACAATCCTCAAAGTTACCCGCTTCACAGGATCCGCAGTCGAGACACGGGATCCGAGACAGACATGCTACCCTCGTTCCTATTGCTGGGCTCTCGACGTCTTCCCCGACCGAGACAACAACACCTGCCGGATCCACTCCACCAACATGTGGCGGCTTTACATTTCGGCGGGTTTGTTCCCCTGCCCTAACTGCACAATTGAGGACCCTGTTAACGGTTACCGCATGGACTTTGACGATGACCTCTCCAGTTCCTGCCTCCGGATCAGGAATTTCTCTGTACTGAAGAACATCTGGGGGACCGAATTGGTCGTAAATCGCGGCCTTCAATAGATCACTCCGCCTCGCGCACCTTGACCTTCATTTCTCCAATAAGGGAGCATGCACAGTGCATCTCATCTCCAGGCTTCACCTCTGACACGCCGGGTGGGGAACCAGTGAACATGACATCTCCGGGATAGATTGTGTAAAATTCAGTTGCAAACTCGACTAACCTTTGCGAGTTGAAAATAAAGTCTTTTGTGTGAGCGTCTTGTTGCAATTTGCCGTTTAGGTGAACCGTAAACGGAACATTGTTAGGATCTGGTATTTCATCCTTTGTCACGAAGTACGGTCCCAGCGGCGCGTACCCGTCGCAAGACTTTCGAAAAGATCTGTCTTCAATTCCGCGCACAGTCATATCTAAGCCAAGGGTATAGCCCGCAATGTAATCCATCGCATCAGCCTGGGCAACGTGGCTACCCTGCTTCCCGATAACCAAAACAAATTCAACCTCGTGATCATTGCGTCTGTCAGGAAAACGAATGGCGACGCCTTCACTTTCTCCTACCACTGCGGTATTCGATTTTAAAAATATCCCCTGATTTTGGATCCCAGGTGGTCTTTTAGGACCATCAGCCTCGCCCGTGACATGAGGCTGAGCCGCCATCTCGGCGACATGTGCCTCATAGTTGACCGGTGCTGCCATAATTTTTCCCGGGCGAGCTACAGGTGGGAGAAGTGAGACATCGGCGCGAGCTATACCTGAAACCTTACCAGCAGCCTCCTTCAATCGATCCCTTATGTCATCAATTACAGCGATGACCGGATCACCCTTCATGTCATATCTGGCTCGAGAACGAACATCGGTTTGAATGTCGGTGACGTCGTGGATCTTTTCATCAATAACAACGCCAAGGCGATCATCGTTATAGCGGCAAAGCTTCATATCTTCTCCCTTTCAACTTTTTATTGCGTTTTCAGTATCAACTCGAAAACGGACAAATAACTCTTTTCACAACCTCACAACGAGGGCAAAGTTTTACTTTCAAAAAGTGCGGCAAAAATGGGGCCTCGAAAAGCCCCTAAATCCAATTTTCTGCGCTTAATCCACCATTATCAACTTTGAGATTTTCAATTATCGCCCTACGTTTGGGCGGATAAAAATTATTTAAGAGGGGGTCACATGTCCGAGGCCACGGTAAACGGATTGCGAAGTATTGAATTTTGGGTCCCAGACTTGAAAACAACAGCCCGATTTTATGATGAGTGTTGGAAAATAGAACCTATTGAACAGCGCCAAGATGCACACTATTTCCGCGCGACGGGGACAGAGCATCATTGCGTGGTACTACATGAAGGAGCCACCGCGGGTGTAAAAAAGGTCAACTTTTCTGCGAAAGACAGGGACACCGTAAACTCTATTCATCAAAAACTGGTTGGACTTGGAATAAAAATTGTTGCCCCTCCGCAAAAACTTACAACGCCTGGGGCGGGGTTCGGTTTCTCATTCCAAGACCCAGATGGGCTTGAATATGGGATAAGCTCAGATGTCGCGAGACATTCAGATGGGTCAATGCAAGATGATCGACCCTTTAAATTAAGCCATGTGGTCTTGAACTCTGCCAAAGTGCCTGAGCAATCTGAGTGGTTTGCTGATGCATTAGGATTTAAAATTAGCGACCGAACGGAAATTATGCATTTTGTTAGATGCAGCGCCGATCATCACAGCATCGCGATTGCCAGAGCTGATGGCCCTGGGCTTAATCATACCGCATTTGAGATGCCCAACTTTAACGCCCTCATGACAGGGGTTGGGCGTATGCAGCACAAGGGCTTTGAAATAGATTGGGGCGTCGGGCGCCACGGCCCGGGAAATAATATTTTTTCGTATTTTCGTGAGCCCAATGGATTGATAGTTGAGTATACAGCCGAGGTGGACCAGGTCGATGATAGCTATCCAACAGGAACCCCCGAACAATGGGCTGAGCGCCGGAAGAAAAATGACATGTGGGGAACCGCGAGAGCACCGTCCCCGCTGATGAGACGGTGTATGCATGGGGACCTCACCCCGCCAGAGGTCCAATTCTAGAAATAGAGGTACCACTGAAACGAGAATATAGCCTTGCGCGTGATAAAACCATGACGTAGCCTTTTTTCTTGAGCGCATCTATTCCGCGGTCGGGATGGTCAAAAAGAATAAAAATAAGGTCCCGGAATGGACTTCAAAAGGTAACAAATAACAAGGGAGGTAACCTCAATGAATTTATTAAAGTATTCAAGCTTTGCCGTTATGGCGATTGCCCTAGGATCAATTGGCCTCAGTGCCACAGCGGATGCTCAGTTCTACAAGGGCAAGAGGATTAACATAATTATAAACTACGGTGCTGGTGGAAACACAGACATACAGGGTCGCATGGTCATGCGGCACATGGCCAAGTATATCCCCGGCAAGCCCCGTTTGATCTTCCGTCATGTATCCGGTGCAGGGGGGGCAGTAGGTGCGAACTTCCTAGCTGAGGCTGGAAAAACGAATGGCACAATGATGGGAGTATTTACAATCCCGATTATGGCTCAGGTTATGAAGGCACCAGAATTGAGAACGGACCTATCACAGTTTCAATTTGTTGGTGCCATTGGCCAGCAAACGATTGCGCACTGTCGGGTTGACGCAATTCCAGGCATAAAAATTAAATCGTGGCGCGACTTGGTCAACACCAAACATCCAATTCGTACTGGTGGGCATGGGCCCACTAGTTCGAAAGATTTGCGCACACGCCTATTTTTTGATGCCTTAAAAATTCCACTCAAGCATGTAACAGGGTACAAATCAGGCGGCCAGATCAGAGCAGCCATTTTAAAAAATGAGTTGGATTGCACGGCGGACTCATTAGCAGGGTTTTATGGTCGCGTGAATAAGCAATTGATAAAGCCAGGGATTTCAATTCCCATGTGGCATATCGGGACACCAGGTCCCAACAATACAATCTTGCACTCTCCATCCGTCGCAAAAAATATAGCATCGTTTCAAGAGGTGTATGAGACCAAATTCGGCAAGGGCAAACGCCCCCCAAAGATGATTTGGAATGCGCTCAGAACTATCGGCGGCACTAGGGAAATGCTTCGTATCCTCGTCTTCAAAAAAGGGACAAGCAAAAAAGCCGTAAACATCATGCGTACGGCCTGGGACAAAACTGTTAAAGATAAAGAATTCTTGGCAGAGTATAAAAAAGTAAATTCCAGCATTTTCGTCGGAAAATCGGGTAAAGAAGCTCAGCAGTTTATCAAAGGACTAGTGAATGTGCCTGCGGACCTTCAGAAATTCTTATTGGACTATGCAAACGCTGCGAAGAGCTAAAGACTCCTAATGGCAAAATTATAGTAATCGGGGCGCCTCAAGCGGGGCGCCCCCTTTTCGTTCAAACTTTGATGCTGAGGTAAATCGCCATGACCTTTATGGAGGCGGTTCTAGACGGACTTAGACTGGTTTTGGTTTGGCCAGCCCCAGGATATATGTTGCTGGGCGTTGCTATAGGAATGTTTTTCGGGGCGGTCCCAGGGTTAGGTGGCCTAGTCGGAATGGCCATCCTCCTTCCCTTCACCTTCGGGATGGAGCCTCAAATAGCCTTCGCCTTCATACTCGGGATGTATGCAGTGACCACCACCGCGGATACCCTTGCTTCGGTTTTACTTGGTATTCCCGGGACCGCTGCTTCGCAAGCAACGATCCTAGACGGCTACCCGATGGCCCAAAAAGGGCAGGCATCACGGGCCTTGGGTGCCGCCTATACTGTATCGATGTTCGGAGGTGTTTTGGGAGCGATCTTTTTAGCGCTCTCAATTCCCGTGGTTAGACCTCTCATTTTATCTTTCTCTGAGCCTGAGTTTTTCGCATTAGCCGTACTTGGTCTCACTATGGTCGCTGCATTGAGCGGAAAATCGATCTATAAAGGAACCGCAGCTGCCTGCTTCGGGCTCATGCTTGCTTGTGTGGGCTTTGCCGAATTTGGTGGCGTCAGACGCTACTGGTTTAACCAAAACTTTTTACTCGAGGGTATCCCAATCGTTCCATACGTCCTGGGTCTCTTTGCTATCCCGGAGGTATTAGAACTCGCCGTTCGTAACACTTCGATCTCCAGAGTGAAGCGAACAGAGGTAGAGGCTGGAGGTATTTTAAGAGGCATGAAAGATGCCGCGCAAAACTGGTGGCTAGCCCTTCGCTGTACGGCGATCGGGGTTTATATCGGGATGCTTCCAGGCCTTGGGGGTTCAATCGTCGACTGGGTTGCCTACGGGCACGCCGCGCAGTCAGAAAAAAATAGCGAGAACTTTGGCAAAGGCGATGTAAGAGGCGTCATTGCTCCAGAAGCCGCTAATAATGCTATGAAAGGCGGCGCATTACTACCCACCATCGCCTTCGCGATACCAGGTAGCGCCTCAATGGCTATCTTACTGAGCGCATTCTTCATTCAAGGACTCGAACCAGGTCCTCAGATATTGACCACGAATCTTAACATTACCTTCACACTTATCTGGACTTTGGTAATGGCAAATGTCGTCGGAGCACTGATCCTACTAATTTGGGGCAGCCAGGTCTCCAAAATTACCTACATCCAAGGCCATATAATTGTGCCCACAATAATCATTGTTGTTTTCATGGGGGCCTGGGTCGGAAACGGTACACTTGGAAACTGGATTGTCCTCCTCATATTTGGCCTAATCGGTTATTTCATGAAACTAGGTGGGTGGCCAAGACCTCCAATAGTCCTTGGCTTTGTGCTTGGAAAAATCATGGAAGAGTCACTCGGTATTTCTATGCAAACCCATGGTTGGGGCTCACTGACCCGGCCCATCGTGTTGATAATTATTGCGCTTACGATCGTCACGATAGTCAGCACTGTCAGAAAACAAAACCGTAAAAACAAAGACGCCCAAGAGGCTCGAAAAGCGGGAGCTCCAAAGGATGTCGAAACCGCAGTTCAGATTGCCGAGGAAGGGGGCAAAGATTGTCCCGCCGCTTCATGGCCATTGGCAGCAATGTTATTAGTTATCTTTTCTTATTGTTATTACGAGGCGATCCCTTGGGGATTTTCATCAAAACTTTTCCCTCATTCTGTCGCGATTGTCGGTTTTTGCTTAGCTTTAGGAGCGCTTGTTAAAGATTTCAAAACTCTGAAAGCGATAAAAGCTGGCACAGCAAATCTAGACGTGGTGGGCGTTGACCCTGCCTATGTCTGGAAAAGCATGTATTTTATGAGCTGGATGGTTGGTATTTTCGTATTCACAATCGCAATTGGCCAATTTCCAACTCTTGTTTTGTTCGTTCTATTGTATCTGGTGTTTTGGGGGCACTATGGTTGGAGAGTTATCGTCATCTATTTAATTGGAACCATCGTCTTCTTGCTAGGAATGTTTAACGAGATTGTGCCCGTTCTTTGGCATGAACCAAGCTGGTTGCCAAACTTCTTCGTGTAATCGCTGCGATGAGATATCCAACAAAAAAGGCGCCCCGAGAGGCGCCATTTTTGTTGGATATCTGACACTACATCATTGCACTGAACCCACCATCTACTACTAGATTTTCACCATAGACAAAACGAGATTCGTCGCTCGCCATAAACAAGACCGCTTGGGCCAATTCACGTGGTTCACCCGCTCGCCCCGCTAAGTTCGGCACCGGACGTGTGGGATCAAAATCTTCTTGCCCAACCGGAGAACCAATCTTGTTGGGGACTACAGCATTCACCCTGATTTTATGAGGTGCGAGTTGGACCGCTAGCCCGCGCATAAGATTAGCAACGCCACCTTTCGCTGCTGCATATGCGATCGCACTCTCCCTCCCTTGGAACCCAGAGGTAGAACCTATGTTGACAATAGATCCACCATCGCCTTGTGATATCATTTGTTCGGCTGCATATTTGCTTGTTAAAAACTGGCTTGTGAGCGTAACGGCAAGGACTTTATTGAAGTCGTCCAAACTACATTCAAATACCGTTTTATTATCCGAAATAGCTACGTTATTAACCAAGACATCTAAGCGACCAAATGTATTTACTGTCTCTGCAATCATGTCCTTAACGGATTGCTCATTTGAAACATCGGCAGAAATATATATGGCGGAGCCCGGATGGGACTGGTTGATCGTCTCGACGGTTCTCTTGCCGCGCTCTTCATCCATATCAACCACTGAAACTTTTGCACCCTCGTCGGTAAAGAGGAGCGCCGTTTGTTCGCCAATGTTGCGACCTGCCCCGGTCACAATGGCTACTTTATCCTGAAGTCTCATTTGATTTCTCCCTAACTTTTGTTACAGATTGAACCAATTACTTAGGTAACTGTCAAACTCGACCGCTGCTATCTAGTAACGGGTTTTCGGGTCAGAGCGGCAATGTTATAAAGTTGTGGAGCAGGGCTGTAACCTACACCGAGTCCTTAAACGCTGGGTAAAACCACAGATGTCAGGAGCAAAATATGGATGACGCACGAAGTGCCGGGCTTTCAAATGACCAAGCAAGTTATCGGGGACTGAGACACTGGATAGAAAAGGTCGATGACCTTGGAGAGTTGCTACGTGTCGATAATGCCAGCTGGGACGCAGAAATGGGCAGCATCACTCAGATGATGACTGAAAAAAGTCGAGGAAATGCTCCCGCGCTGTTGTTTGATAATGTTCCTGGATATCCGCAAGGATACCGCACCCTGTATGGTTCTCTCTCCTCGATAAAACGTGTCGCTCTTACGCTAGGGCTTCCTCTCGAACATGAACGCAAAGCAGATATTGTACAGCGCTATTATGACCGCATGCAAAACATGGAATTGATCCCTCCTAAAATTGTCGATAGCGGGCCCGTTATGGAAAATATCATGACAGGCGACGACGTCGATGTTTTGAAATTTCCTGTTCCAAGACACCATGAGCAGGATAAAGCCCGGTATATTGGCACTGCCAACTGCGTCATTAGTCAGGATCCCGATGACGGCTCTTACAACTTGGGTACATACCGAAATCAGGTTTACGACGCCAAAACTATCGGCTGCCAAATAACCGAGGGCAAACATGGGAGAATTCATCGCGACAAATATTTTGAACGCGGGGAGGAATGTAAATTCGCCATATTAGTTGGCATGGACCCACTCTTGTATATGTTATCTGCGAGTCCCCTGCCAGAAGACGTTGGAGAGCTCGACTTTGCAGGAGGCATTCGAGGCGAGGCCATAGAATGTATTAAGGGTCCATATACGGGTTTTCCTATCCCAGCCGATGCTGAAATCGCAATTGAGGGGGTTGCTAGACCCGGAAAAGTTAAGGAAGAGGGACCATTTGGAGAGTGGATGGGTTATTATTCAGATGACTCAGTCCCCCGACCATACGTCGAAATTAAAAACATTTTGCACCGCAATGATCCCATCATCACCTGCGCCCCACAACACAAGCCCGTAGATGAAACAGGGCTCCTCAAAGGTATTGCAGGATCCGCAGAAATATGGCGATCGCTCGAGGCATGCGGTCTTCCCGACATTTTGGGAGTTTGGAACCACGAGGGTGGACCAGCAACTCGTTTCACTGCCATACAAATTAAGCAACGATATCCTGGACATGCGAGAAATGTTTTACACGTCGCATCTAATTGTCAGGGTGGTGCTTACGCGGGTAAATGGACAGTCGTTGTTGACGAAGACATCGACGCAAGCGATCTCGATCAGGTCCTTTGGGCGATGTCGACCCGCTTCGACCCAGATACAGATATCGATTTAATCTTAAAAGCATGGGCGTCTAAGCGAGACCCCCTTTATCTTCCCGGGAATTTTAATAATCGAATTTTAATCGATGCTTGCATCCCTTACGATCAGCTGCTGAAGGGTGTCTTCCCCCCGGTGGTTGACGTGAGCAAGGAACTGCGTAAGCAAATTCGCGAAAAATTTAGTCACTTACCTTTTCCCCGTGATTGAGGGTCATATCCTCTAAAAACGAAAGTTTTAAGAAAAATGGCCACATGTAAGTGTAAATTTTATTAGTGAGAAAAAGGAAATGGACGTGCACGATCTTGGATTTGAACATCTGCATATGTCAGAGGAAGAGCAGGCTGAACTAGCCGAAGCTATCTGGGAACAAGATAATGTCGAATTAACCACTGTGGGTGTTGATGTTGGATCATCAACCTCGCACCTCATGTTTTCGAAAGTGCATCTCCAGCGACTGATGGAAGGGCTCTCCAGTAGGTTTGTAGTGGTCAATCGACAGGTGATCTGGCGATCCCCAATTCTACTGACTCCCTATCGGTCCGATTACACCATAGACGCAGAAGAACTCTCTGAATTTTTTAGCAACGCTTATAAAAAGGCCGAACTAACGCCCGAGGATATTGATACCGGGGCAGTGATATTGACCGGCGAAGCACTTAAGAGAACAAATGCGCGTGCAATCGCGGACCTCTTTGCCGATAAATCAGGGAAATTTGTTTGCGCATCGGCGGGACACCACCTTGAGTCTTTAATGGCCGCAAATGGCTCCGGAGCGGTCGCCTTATCTCGTAAAGAGAACATCACAGTCCTGAATATTGACGTGGGCGGCGGCACAATCAAGCTTGCGCTCTGCGAAAAAGGAAAACTTACAGCTACTAGTGCCTTTGCTGTCGGGGGTCGTCTGATCGCATTCGATGAGACTGGGAAGATGGTTAGGATCGAGGGGCCCGCAGAACAAGTAGCTCAAGATGTCGGTGTCTCGCTGGAACTGGAAAAAGAGCTCTCAGAAGAAGACCGAAAGAAAATTGTTAATCGCATGGTCGAGGTTCTGGTTTCCTACGCAAATCGGGACACAGGAGATGATCCGCTTTGCGAAGCCCTGAGGCTTACTGACCATCTGCCAAAGGATCCTGAAATTGATGCCATTACCTTCTCCGGTGGAGTTTCTGAATTCGTTTACGGTCGTGAGGAGCAAGACAGAGGTGATTTGGGAAAATCTCTGGCACATGAGATTCGCCACGCGCTCGGACACAAGCGGATTGCTCCGAAAGTCTATGACCCGGGTGCCGGCATACGAGCGACCGTGGTAGGCGCCTCTCAATTCACTGTACAAGTAAGCGGGAACACAATTTTCATATCTGACCCAGGAAAACTGCCGATAAGAAATGTCCCAGTGGCATACCTCGATTGTGATGTGACAGGAGATTTCACCAAAGAAGACATATCCGCGGCAATTGCTCAAGCAATGGTCCGTCTGGATATGACAGATGGTGAGACAAATTTAGCAGTTGCATTCCGCTGGGGTGGCGATCCTTTGCACGCTCGTCTGTTCGAACTGGCGTCAGGAATTTGCGATGGATTACCTAAAACCGTCGCTGACGCCGGGATTCCTCTAATAGTCGTGATGGATGGTGATGCGGGACGTACTCTGGGCAACATTTTGACCAAAGAACTTGGGGTAAAGGGTGAGGTTATTTCAGTTGACAACGTCCAACTAAATGACTTTGACTTTATTGATATAGGGGAGCAGATGGAAACCACCCAAGTCGTGCCCTTAATCATAAAGAGCCTGCTATTCTCTCAGCCAGGGAGACAAGAGTAATAAAGGTCTACAGAGCTATGCCGGAATTTAGACTCCTTCACTTAAATGACTGTTTGACTAATCCCATGAAGGGTGGCCGTGGAGAACAGGTACGCTTGATAAATAGTGAATGTGGCGCTGAAAAGATCGACTTACATCTGAACCGGCTCGCTCCTGGTGAACCCGGGGGACACTATCACTCCCACTCTATCGCAGATAATGTCTACATTGTTAAATCAGGCACGGGGCGCCTCATAGTTGATGGCAATGAGCATATGCTTCGAGAAAACGACATTGTTTACATTCCAGCCGGGTCCAAACACTCGCTTCAGAATGCCTCGGACATGGAAGTTTTTGAAATATTTGAAATTTATGCACCGGCAGGAAAGAAATTCGACTTTGTAGTCGATGGAGAGGACATTGGTTCGGGCTAGAGCCGTCTCAGTATTCTAGAACCTGCGGCAAATACTCTAAGCGCCATTTGCCAAATAGCAGACACAATATTGCCGTTTATAAAACTAATTTTCAGGCCTGGTTGACCCCAGGGACTATCTCTATCTCAGCTGCTGAAACCCGAGAAGTCCAACAAGATCTGTTATTCGGTAGGAGGCTCAATCCCCTCAGGCCAGTCCTCTACTTCATAAAAATCATCGCCAGCTGGGGCATAAATTTCTAAAATTTTTACCGGTTTGTCATCGCCACCATTTCCTGCGGTATGGACAACCCCGGCGGGAATAAAACCGATTTCACCCTCTTGCAGAAGGTGCCGCTCACCACCTTCAACACATACCTCGAGCAAGCCTTCTAGGACTAGATATACATTTTCTGATCGGGCATGGTAATGAATTTCTCCGCGTCCGGTGCCCGCATCGATGGTATTTACATGCACATCCACGTTTGAAGCACCCACCGCTGGCCCTATAAGATCCCTAATTTTCCCTCGTCCCAACTCCAAATCACGGTTAGACACGCCACCGATTTGAGATCGATAAAATTTCATCACAGCTCTCCCCTATTGACACCGATAGCAACTCATAAGAATTTCTTCACATGGGTTTTGAAAAGATAGACGTACCTGAACTCCCGTTGCCGGGCCAGTTTAGCCATGTTGTCCGCAAAGGGAAAATGGTTTTCATCTCTGGACAGACCGCAGATAACGAGGGGGCTGCAGGAAATCTGGATCCCTATGCCCATGCGGAACGCGTTTTTGACTATCTCGAAAAAGCCATCAAGGCGGCCGGCGGGGACCTGACCGACATCGTCAAGATAAACATATTCCTAACTGATCTAGACCAATTTCCTGCGATATTAGACTGGCGTCCAAGATTTTTTAACAAGCCTTACCCCGCTGCGACCACTGTTGTAGTGAACTCGATGGTTAGACCCGAACTAATTCTCGAAATTGAGGCAATTGGCATATTAGATTGAGGTAAAAATTATGTCTCCAAAAGACGGCGTGCTTTTTATTCCCTACTCAGATACTATTGATCTGCTCAGCGCGGAGGAGGCTCTTGAAATTGCGGAGAGTGTTTACCGAATGCAAGGTGAGGGCTCGATCACTGCCTCTTCACCACCGAGTTTTAAGCTAGATGTCGCCGAACCCTTCCACAACCACTGGCATGTTAAATGCGCCTTACTAAAAGAAATCCCGATAACGGGTGTCAGGTTATACAATTACTACAACGATGGGGTCCGGAACACAGTAGGACTCCTGGAGTGTGGACGATACATAATTCTGGCTGATCCTCACACCGGAAGAAATGTTGCCATCGTCGAGGAACATTGGACCTACGCCATACGAAGTGCTGCTGCCACAATTCTTCCCCTAAAATGGATGGGCCCCCGAGATCCAAAAGTAGTCGGGATAGTAGGTGTTGGAACAATGGCGACTAATGCGCTTCGATGCCTGATAAAGCTCTATCCAAATATAGAAGAGGTCCGATGCACCTCAAGAAATCCAGGGTCGCGACAAGAGTTCGCTGAGGAATGGACCAGAACACTCAGCATTCCTGTTATTACAAAAGAATCTATTGAAGATACCGTCTCGGAGGCAGATATCGGTATAGGGGCTACGACCTCTGATGAAATAATGTGCAGAGAGCCATGGCTGAAGAGTGGCTCAACTTATGTGTCTTTCACGCGCCGAGAATTTGACCCCGAAGGATGGCCGAAACTAGATAAGGTTGTCGTAGATAGTTGGGAAATGAATATGCTAATGCAGCATTTTCGCCACTCAGCAGAGGAAGGCCTATTTACCAGGGAAATGCTTCATGCTGAAATCCATGAATTAGTAAGAGGAAAAAAACCAGGTAGACAGGCATCCAACGAGAGGAACCTCATACACACAACTGGGCTAGTGGCCCACGATATCGCGATGTGCCATTACGTCTATGAGAAAGCAAAAAAATTAGGTAGAGGCATTCAATTGCCTCATACGGGCACAGGCCGCCCAGGACCAAAAAACTAAAAAAAGAAGTTTTGGACATGAGTAAAAATATTCCCCTGACTTTTGCATGCGGCGATTATGCGATTACGCGGCCGCTGATCGATGGAATTGTAAAACCCGACGGCATCGACCTGACCGTTTTAACCGATATGGACTCAACCACTCGGCACTGGAGATTTTATAACAATGAAGACTTTGATATGGCGGAGGCCTCGTGCTCCACCTATCTGGTCGCTAAAGATCAAAACAAACCTTTTGATGCAATTCCTGTCTATTTACATAGACGTTTTCGACACGGGTTCGTTTTTATTAACACCAATGCAGGCATTAATGAGCCCAAGGACCTAATAGGGAAAAAGGTGGGTATTAAACATTGGCAGGTGACAGCAATATTGTGGATGAAAGGGATTCTGGAGCATGAATATGGTGTGCCTCATCGGTCCATCGATTGGTACCAGGAATTGGATCAAGACATCCCTGTTGAATTGCCAGATGACATAAGGCTAAAGACATTATCCGATGATAAATCTGTCGAAGATATGGTAGCCACAGGAGAGCTTGATGCGTGCATTCATTCCTCAATTATTAAGCCATTTATGGATGGAGATCCCCGAGTCGCTCGGCTATGGCCGAATTTTAAAAATGAGGAAGTGAACTTTTTTAGCAAGACGGGCATGTTTCCAATTATGCACATCACAGGAATTAAAAAGTCAGTGGTTGAGCAATACCCCTGGGTGCCGATAAACATGTATCACGCTCTGAATGAGGCTAAAAATCTAGCGATGAAAAAAATGGTCAACCCAAGAATTGTTCCTCTGGCCTGGTACAGGGAGGCTTGGGAAGAACAGGAGCAATTGCTTGGGACGGATCCATGGGAATATGGTCTCGGGGCACAAAATCGTAAAACACTGGAGAATATGATCAATTATTCGCACGAGCAGGCTCTCATGAAGAATAAGATGTCAGTGGATGATCTTTTTTTGAGCGTTGATCAAGGACGGAAACGCGGTGTAGAGAAAAGGATCTAATCAACGAGGGTTAAATAAGTCTATGACTGCCCGAACAGACCCTTGGTTCTCAAGGTTCAAAATTAAAGATAGCAGCTCTTCCGCTTGGTCCACGGGTAGAATGTCCCTCGAGTAGGTCCTGAACTTATCCTCTACTTGCTCCACTGACATCGGATTCTCGGGCGTGCCAAGCGGGGCGTCACAGGACCCAGTAAATTTTTGCCCTGTCTTGGTTATCAACTCAGCCACACATTTGCCACCAGGGATATTGTTATCTGCAATCATATCCACTCTCTCTGCAGCAAATTGACGAAGATCAGAGGCCTCGTAACAATCGGGCTCAAACTGTCTAAGCGTCAGCTCAGAATCTCTTAGATACGCCGCAGTGACATAGTGACCTGATATTAACGCCTCAAATTTCCCTTTATAATTCGGCAACTTTCCAAACATATTGACTGGTGTAGGGTTCAGATTGATTTTTACCTTCTCAATATCTTGAAATTCGAACGAATTATTGCTTACGAGATCAAAAAGGGCTGTTAGAACATCTTGGAGCGCTGTTGCCGAAGGCCATAGACGCAACGCTATCTGCTCTAACTCCCACCTTTCACCCAGATCATCAGTCACTCGATTTGGTAGCCCGCCATCTGCGTAGGTGTTGTAAAGCCCTCCATCCGCAGCAGTCAGAAATTTATCCGTCGCAACAAACCCTTGCTCGGCTGTAAGGGCTGCCAAAAGACCCGATAACGCGGCGCGGCATTGGTGGAATTTTACGGTAGGTGTCCCCCAAGCCGCAAAAGTGCCGGCCGCCTGACTCCCGGCTAAAGCAAACGCCCGCGCCATCGTGTCCTTGTCAAAACCTCTCATATATCCAACGGCCGCTGCAGCGCCAAACGGTCCTAAAACGCCGGGGCCATGCCAGCCTTTTCGTCTGAAAACGGGGTAGTCAAGGCCAATCCCTACTCGTGTGGCGACTTCACAGCCTAAGGCCAAAGCGGTCAGTAAAACTTGACCAGACACATCATCCCTATACCCAATCCCTAACGCGGGCGGGACAATTTCTGGAGTGATATGTGTAAGACATTCCCGGTGGACATCACACATTGTGACCGCTGTAATCAGATAACCATTGAAAAGGCTTGCCCCAGCTAAAGACAGCCCCTCCCCACCAATAACAGGGCTCTCTTTACTGCCAGGCGACAACGCTTTTGCGACGTGGAGCAACTGGGCAGTTTCCTCTCCCTTATGACCTGCATAGGCACAGGCCAGAGCATCCAAAAGCAATAACTTCGTATGTTCCTGGGTCGATGCGGGTATATTATTTGGTTTAATACCTATTGAAAAATCAGCGAGAGCTGATGTCGGCTCGGTCATTTTCTTTCCTACCATTGACTTTTTCGGAACGTGCCCCGGCATAAGGCTTTTGTCACCCTAAAAGATGCTATAGCTTCACACCGTGGGAAAAATTATCGATATAACAGTTCCGTTTAGTACTGATCTACCGCTCTGGCCGGGTGATCCAGCGCCTTCTATGGACTACATGAAGTGCATGGCTGGTGGCTACCGATGTAACGTCACCAGGCTTGAGACAGGCGTTCATTTTGGGACACATCTCGACGCCCCATGTCACTTTATTGAAGGAAAAAAGGGCGTAGATGAGTTGGATCTTAACGTTTTAGTGGGCACTTGCACCCTAATTGAGATTCCGGATGTTCAAAAAATTGAGGTCGTGGACTTAGAAGCGTGCAACATTAAAAAAGGTACTGAGAGACTATTAATTAAAACGTATAATTCTCATTATTGGTCTCAACCCGCCCATGAATTCCGCAAAGATTACTCAGCAATTACAGCGGATGCCGCCGCATGGATGGTCGATTTTGGTATAAAATTAATTGGCATCGATTATTTATCCATACAACTTTTTGATGATCAGGTGTCTACAACTCACCTAGTTTTGCTGGACGCGGAGGTTATAATTGTAGAGGCATTGGATTTACGCTTTGCAGAACCTGGCAACTATAGGCTTACCTGTCTCCCAATGAAATTGGTGGGCGCGGACGGTGCGCCGGTCAGGGCTTTAATTGAAAAAGAGTAGCGCACGAACATTAGGACACACGAATGTTACTTAGTGGTAAAGATTATTTAGAGAGTATAAGAGATGGCCGAGTGGTGTATCTCGGAAAAGAAAAGGTCACGGATGTAACTACCCACCCGGCCTTTAAAAATTCTGCTGCGACGATGGCAATGATTTACGATCGCAAGAGGGCACCTGAAAATCAAGACTGCATGGTCTCAGAGGAAGAAGGAGAAATCTTTTCCACCTATTATTTGCGTCCTCGGTCAAAAAAAGATCTCGAGCGTCGATTTGAAACTCATCGAAAAATTGCCAGCTGGACTTACGGACTTGTCGGCCGATCTCCCGATAATTTTCCGAGTTACCTGTCTGGACTAGCGACCAGACCTGAGCTTTTTAATGAGTTACATGCCGGTTTCGGCGACAATCTCACTCAAATTTATAAACGCTGCAGGCGTGATGACTTATTTTTGTCTCATACTGTAACAAACCCGCAGGTAACAAGACGTGGTGAATTTGATGGCAACGACAAAGTTTCTCCCACGCTTAAGGTGATAAGCGAGGAGGACGATGGTGTTATTATCAACGGATTAAAAATGATCGGCACCGCCGCAATTTTTTGTCACGAAACTTGGGTAGGCAATCTCCAACCTGTACCGGAGGGTCATGAAGATGAGACGATCACTTGCTCCGTCCCGTTAAATTCTCCGGGTGTGTCGATTTGGTCAAGGAAACCATACGAGACCGCCGCAAATAGTGAATTTGATATGCCCTTGTCGTGGCGTTACGACGAGAGCGACGCCGCGGTTTTGTTTGAAAACGTCAAGGTTCCCTGGGAAAATGTCGTGTTGCACAACAATGTGGCTAAAACCAGGTCAGTTTATTTCGAAACACCGGGTCATTCACTGGCAAATCACCAAGCAAATGTTCGGTATCTAGAAAAACTTAAATTACTTGTAGCGATCGCTCACGTAATCACAAAATCAAATAAAGTTGACGCCATACCCGCAGTCCAAACCACCCTTGGCCATCTGGCCGCGCAGTTAGCATCTTTGGAAGGGATGATCATGGGGCAAATTCACAGCTGCGAGGAAATGGTCGCAAACTCGGGCTACTTTACCGTCAACCGTCGTTATATGTATGCCGCTCTGCACTGGTGCACTGCCAATTACAGCAAGTTATGTGACACGGTTCGAGAATTATTAGGAGGCGGGCCAATCCAAATGCCGGCGGACTCTTCTTTGCTTCAGGATCCTGAGCTTAGCCAAAAATTTGAAACTTACTGGTCGACCCCGGATCAAACTGCAAAGGATCGCATGAAACTCCTGAGGTTAGCATGGGATATGCTGGGCTCTGAGATGGCGGGTCGGCATGCTCAATATGAGAAATTTTACGCGGGGCCAGGGTTCATCATGAACCTTTATTCTTTTCAGATGTGTCCTTGGCAAGAACTGGATGGGATCGTGTCTGATATTATGGACAAATATGACGCTGTTTAAATACTTGACCTGACCGGCTCTCGGTGCGAAACAACGCGCCACCTCTCCTCGACGGAAAAAAGAATGTCTGTTTTATCAGCCGAAATAGCCCGTAGGCGTACTTTCGCAATAATCTCCCACCCAGATGCGGGAAAGACCACGCTGACGGAAAAGCTACTCCTCTTTGGTGGTGCCATTCAACTAGCGGGTGCCGTGAAGGCCCGCGGCGAGCAAAGACGCGCGCATTCCGATTGGATGAAGGTAGAGCGTGAGCGTGGCATTTCAGTGACGGCCTCAGTCATGACCTTCGACTATGATGAAAAAACATTTAATTTATTAGATACACCAGGGCACGAAGATTTCTCTGAAGATACGTTCAGGGTGCTCACAGCAGTTGACTCCGTAGTCATGGTCATAGATGCCGCACGAGGCATTCAGGCTCAAACGAAGAAGCTATTCGAGGTCTGTAGGCTTCGCGATATGCCTATCATAACGTTTATAAATAAGATGGATCGGGAAGCACAGGATCCATTCGATTTACTGGATGAAATTGAGCAGACACTGCAGATCGAGGTAACCCCTGCGAGTTGGCCAATAGGTATGGGCTCCGGTTTTCTTGGCTGTTACGATCTCATGGGCGATCAACTTTTGCTCATGGATAAAGGTTCAAGAGGTGAAAAACCGCATCAAGTTGAGACCTGCTCGGGACTTGATGATCCAAAACTGGATAAATTATTGCCAGATCACGCATTATCAGATCTGCGGGACCAAGTTGAAATGGTGAGAGGTCTCTGCCCCGAATTTGATGAAAGTGCATATCTTGCAGGTAACTTATCACCGGTATTTTTTGGAAGTGCCATTAATAGTTTTGGTGTATCCGAATTGATTTCTGGTCTTGCAAGGCACGCTCCTGCCCCCCGGCCCCAGCCCGCTATCGAGCGTAAAATTCTTCCAGAAGACGATAAAGTTTCGGGTTTTGTCTTTAAAATCCAGGCCAATATGGACCCCCGTCATCGCGATAGGATCGCCTTTGTCCGGCTATGCTCTGGGCATTTCAAAAGGGGTATGAAGCTGAAAAATGTGAGAACCGAAAAACATTTAGCTCTCCATAATGCTGTTCTTTTCCTTGCGCGAGACCGAGAACTCGCGGCAGAGGCTTGGGCTGGAGACATTATCGGCATCCCAAATCATGGAAACCTTCATATAGGCGACGCCCTAACTGAAGGGGAAGTGCTCCGGTTCACAGGCTTGCCCTCATTTGCCCCTGAGCACCTCAGAGCAGCGCGGCCCGAGGACCCGATGCGGGCCAAGCATATGGGACGGGCTCTGCAACAGCTTGCGGAGGAAGGGGCTGCCTCTGTCTTCAAACCTCGCGTTGGCTCTGATTGGATTGTAGGTGCAGTGGGGGTCCTGCAATTTGAGGTGATGGCTGATCGGATCCGAACTGAATATGATGTCCCCGCGCGGTTTGAATCAACGAGCTTAATCACAGCGCGCTGGCTCGAATCTGATGATGAAGGAAAATTGAAAGATTTTGTTCGTAAGAACGAAGGTTCGATCGCAGACGATCACCGCGGACATCCTGTTTTCCTTGCAAGGAATGCCTGGCATTTAGATCGTGCCCAAGAGGATTGGCCTGATATCCGTTTTGTTAACACCAAGGAACAAACCATATGAACGCGCCGCCAATGCATATTGAACAGCTAAGGAACATTGCTATCGTCGCTCATGTGGACCACGGAAAAACCACTACCGTCGACTGCATGCTCCGGCAATCAGGGCAATTTAGAGAAAACCAAAAAGTTCCTGAACAAGCACTGGATTCCAATGATCTTGAAAGGGAGCGTGGCATAACAATTTTAGCTAAATGCACCTCCATAGAGCTGGGAGATACTCGAATAAATATAGTTGACACTCCTGGTCACGCCGACTTTGGAGGTGAGGTAGAACGAATTCTTTCGATGGTGGATGGCTGCCTGTTACTGGTGGACGCAGCCGAGGGGCCAATGCCTCAAACCAAATTTGTTTTGTCCAAAGTTTTAGGGCTTGGTTTAAGGCCTATTGTAATCATAAATAAAGTGGACAGGTCGGATGCAAGACCCGACGAAGTCCTCGATGAAATATTTGACTTGTTTGCGGCCCTAGATGCGGATGAATTCCAACTCGACTTTCCGGTGCTTTACGGCTCAAGTAAGCAAGGCTGGATGGGGGAAGACCCGAACCATCCAGGGAATGACCTTCAGCCTCTTTTTGACTTGATTATAGGCCATGTGCCCGCACCAGATATACAACTTAATGCTCCATTCAAAATGCTGGCCACGACCTTAGAGTCAGACCCCTACCTCGGTAGACTATTAACGGGTCGTGTAGATAGTGGCACGATCAAAGCGAATACTAACGCAATCGCACTCTCCCGCGACGGACATAAAATCGAACAGGCTCGCGTCACAAAAATACTCGCCTTCCGAGGTTTGGAACGTGTGCCGTTGGAGGAAGCTTCGTCTGGCGACATTGTCGCTTTGGCTGGATTTCCAAAAGCTACGGTGGCAGATACGATCTGTGACGCCGGCGTTACACAAGCCCTCGAGGCTAGACCTATCGACCCACCGACCCTAGCGGTAACGATTTCAATCAACGACTCCCCATTGGCAGGACAGGACGGAGATAAAGTTACCTCTCGGATGATCCGGGACCGACTAATGCGTGAGTCCGAGGGCAATGTAGCAATTCACATCTCTGATCAACCTGATGGAAACGGCTTCGAGGTCGCGGGACGCGGCGAATTGCAGATAGCGGTTTTGGTGGAAACTATGAGAAGAGAAGGATATGAACTCTCCATCAGTCGCCCTAGAGTGGTATATCGAGAAGATCCCGACTCTGGGGCCAGATTAGAACCCATTGAAGAAGTTACCATCGATGTCGACGAGCAATATTCAGGAGTGGTAGTCGAAAAACTTGGAGCACGTCGCGGCGAGTTACGCGAAATGCGCCCTTCCGGCGGCGGAAAGCAAAGATTGGTTTTCCATGCGCCCTCCAGAGCCCTAATTGGTTATCATGGAGAATTTCTTACGGATACACATGGCACTGGGGTTATGAACAGAATGTTTCATGAATACTCTCCCAACAGAGGTCATATAGATGGACGTCACCACGGTGTAATAATCTCCATAAGCCGGGGCAAAGCTGTTGCCTATGCTCTGTGGAATTTAGAAGACCGGGGTGCCCTTTTTGTCTCCCCGGGGACCGATGTATACGGTGGAATGTTAATCGGGGAACATAATAAAGGCCAAGATTTAGAAGCTAACCCCCTTAAAGCGAAGCAACTTACGAATATCAGAGCCGCGGGTTCGGATGAAAATATACTTCTTACTCCACCCATCAAAATGACGCTCGAACGTGCTATTTCATACATCGCCGAGGATGAGCTTGTCGAGGTAACACCCAATGCAATTAGATTACGCAAAAGATTTCTTGATCCCAACGAGCGGAAGAGAGCGGCGCGCAGAATGGCTATTGGTACCAATTAGCCGTAAGACGCTCTTTTTAAGTCGCGATAAATTAACTGCAGCATCTTTTCGTTAACTGTGCCTCACTCATACTGTTTTTTTAACTGGTCAGAGCAAGAAGCCATTCTGTAGCTCTCTGACAAAAAGAATTGAAATATCGTTTGTATTATGTCTAACACAGATTCTACAGAGCATTGCGACGCTTTTGTTAGAGAAAACTCTGATAACAATGTAAGAAGGCCCACCTGGAACCCCCTTAAACTATGGATTGATCAAAAACGGAGGAGCCTACCCGACGAAAAGGGTTTATTTCACTTCCAACATTTCCGGATGGTCTTGGAAACACCACTTTCAAGCTCTCAATTTTGGTCGGTATTCGGAAATTTACCAACCCTTTTATCAGACCCCAACAACTTTGACCCGAAATTTGAGTTGCAGCAGCTATCGGGTTTCGCAAGCACGGCGACAGGTAATGAGTATCGGATCGTTTATCGTGATCCCGATTACATGACTAAACTTCGGCAAGCCTGCAATAAGCTGTCGGGTATGGACTTTGAGTTTACTGAAAGGCTGATGGATTTCAGAGTTGAAAAGGCTGGACCATGGGGTGGGGAGACAGCTGAATTGGTTTTATTACCGCTTGCCAATCATGCAGCTAGCGGCAAGGCATCAGTTTTGATGATCGCTCATCCTTACGCACATTCCAAGCTATTGCGCGTCTCGATTGATTGTATCGAATTGACGAGAATAGGTTGGTTGCCAGACCTCCTCGCTGGGGCCTCACCTCATCTTTTTGAATGGAGTCAAATTTTTAACAAAGTGTTCAACATCACCCAATCGAGAAAACCGAAAAATAGTCCTTTTATCGAACAGCATTGGCAACTTAATTCTTTGACAAATCTCCCGAGTGAAATTAGCCAAGCGACATCCATGCATCCCTCTATCGATGAGCTACTTTTATGACTACCGTCCTGAAGCGGCTAGGTTCATTCTCGGGCAAACTATCAGCCCTAGCCAAAGCACCAGTTAGTCTCTCGCGGCGGAGTGGAAAATAACCGACAACACCAATATCAAATCTCTACGGAAAATTAGTATTTGATCCCCGACAAACCTTATTCAGAGAGGGCACCCAGTTTGGATTGCCATAATACTATGGGTGGCATTAGTCCGATCAATGGCCTCCTCTCCCGCCTCAGAGAGGTTTAACCGGCGCACTTTACCGACCTCAACCAACCTTGCTATCGCACCGACCGTTTCCCCGACCGAAACATTTTTTCCAGCCCCAGAGCATTAGAGGTATCGATAAATTTCATCCCCTCATCTAACGCTCATCTGCCTCCGCAGTGGCTTCGTCAGGATCAACAGGACCGTGGGTCAGTGTCATTTCGATACCACCAAGACAAATAGCACACACCTTATTGGAACACTTCCAAGTCTTCGATACCTCCGTATCTGTCCCCGGCTTCTGTCCGCTGGATTATTCAGTACAAGATCTTTCAGCTGCGTAAGCACAACCGTTGAACAGTTTCGAGGCCTGTAATACTGTCGAGTTCAAATTTTAAGGAGAGTGCCTTGGTTTCGAAATTTGAAGATCATTGTTGGCAGGATTTAGTTGATCCAAAAGCGTTGCAGATTTATGCCGCCTACGAGCGGGTCACCTACGTTGGAAAGCGTCCCGCTTTGCTTGCCATAGACCTTTATAAACTTGCTTTTCAAGGAGGAGCAAAACCAGTCAATGAGATCATCGATAGGTACCCAAGCTCTTGTGGGGAAAATGCTTGGAACGCAATCCCTCATCTCCAAAGCCTCTTTACCGCTTGTCGCCAAGCAGGGATTCCAGTGATCTACTCGACTACGGAATCACGTAAGGATGCCAACATTGCTGCTGCTTACGCGACCAACAGGCAAAAGGTTGAACGCTCTGACGAGGTGTGGGAAATACAGGAAGAATTCGCTCCAGAGCCCGGTGACCTGATGGTGTATAAACAGCGGGCAAGCGCGTTCTATGGCACACCCTTAATTGCTCAGTTAAACCAAATGGATGTAGACAGTGTGATCGTCTGTGGGGAGAGCACATCAGGTTGTGTTCGAGCTACTGTGCTTGATGCATATTCCAATGGTATCCACGTCACCCTGGCGGAAGAGGGATGTTTTGATCGGTACATAGATACGCATAAAATGAATTTATTTGACATGCACCACAAGTATGCGGACGTAATGCACGTTGAGGAAATAGTTGATGAATTAAACCGGCGCCATAACCAGGAATAAGATAGAAAATGGAACCGCGAAAATACGGACCATTTCCCTACACACCAATAAATCGGCGGCCAAAATTAAAATGGCCCAATGGGGCTCACGTAGCTGTTTGGGTAATCCCCAATATTGAGAGTTTCGCGCTCGATGAAAAAATTATCGGCGATAGAAAAATACCGGAGGTTCAACATTTTTCACAACGTGATTATGGTGCCCGAGTAGGTGTGTTTCGCATAATGGATGCGCTCTCCAAACGAAATATTAGGGGTTCTGTGACTTTGAATTCTGAGGTCTGTGACGTCTATCCAGAAATTATGGAAGATGCCATGGCCCTTGATTGGGAATTTCTGGGGCACAACCAATCAAATACCCGGCGACTTCACGATATTCCGCCAGAGACTGAACAACAGGTTATTCATGATGCCCTGCGTAGAATTACAGAAACCACCGGGGTCCGGCCCAAGGGTTGGCTAGGATCGGGCATGTCAGAAACATGGGATACTCTAGACTACTTGGCTTCCGAAGGAATTGAGTATGTCGGAGATTGGGTTAATGATGACCAACCATATTTTATGGAAGTAAATGGTAAGCAACTAATAAGCCTTCCCTATACAGCGGAAATCAATGACCTACCCCAATTTAGAGCTGGGCGGTCTAATGAAGAATTCGAAGCCATGGGAAAAGCCGCTTTCGATAGGCTTTACATGGAAGGAGAGACTTCCGGAAGAGTTATGGCAATCGCGATCCACCCATTTGTTATCGGTGTGTCCCATAGGTTTTGGGTCCTCGAATCTATTTTGGATCATATTGCCAGCCACGAAAAAGTTTGGTTCGCAACAGGATCCGAAATCATAAACGCCTGGAGAAACTCAGGCGCGACTTTTTAAGTAAATGTGATGCCCCAACCGAATTGCGAACGAATACCGTTTCCGACATTACAATAAACGCCGCAATAAAATCTGGTCTTACTGCTTGATTAACCCAGGGGGCGATCTCCACCTGGAACTTCTACTTCCGCTACGTTCAACGTCATTGCAATTACGTTGTAATGCCCCATTAGGGCGACTAGTTCGATGGCACCCTCTTTACCATAGGCATTCGAGATTTTATCGAAGGTAGCATCGCTAATCGAACGATTTTCATAAAGCTCAGTAGCAAATGCATAAATGTCGGCCTCAGCAGATTGATCTGGCGTAAAATCTGGACGTCTACCCTCACGGATCGCGTCTATAATGGCTTGATCAGTGCCCGCTTTTTGTGCCTCTTTTTCATGCGCATACCATTCATATTGGGCATTCCAGTGCTTAGCTGTAACTAGGATGGCAATCTCGCGAAGTGACCAAGGTATCGAGATCGAGTAGCGCACGTGAGCACCAAGAGCCTGGACTAGGTCTGCAACATCCGGCGCGTAAAGAAGTGCATGGAATGGCCCCCTAACACTCCCCCGGGGGCCGCCTGCAATCGCATCGCTTACACGTTTTTGTTTATCCTCCATATTTTCAGGATCAATTTTAGGAAAACGAGCCATTGTCTAGTCCAAGTTTGTGCCCGCCCGAACTTTTTCCACTATCATTGACGGAGTTACAGGATAAGCGTTGAGTTTTACATGAAAAGGGCTGAGGGCATTTTCAACCGCGGCAAGAAGAACCGGCATGGATGCCATGACCCCACACTCCCCCACCCCCTTAACTCCAATTGGATTTCGGTCAGTCGGAGATACATGATGGATGATTTCAAAGTTTGGTACTTCGCACGCCGTTGGTATTAGATACTCGGCAAGATTGGTGCTAAGAGGTTGTCCTTCTTGATCGTACATCATTTCTTCGTAAAAGGCATGACCCAAACCGAGAGTGACAGCTCCGTGAACTTGACCATCAACGATAAGTGGGTTCACTAAACGACCGCTATCATGGACAACTACGTAACGCAGGATAGTTACTCGGCCTGTCTCGGGGTCCACTTCTACCTCACACCCGTGCGCACCATTCGCATATGTGACGTTGTCGGGTTTAAAATCAACTTTAGCCTCCAGCCCAGCCGAAATCCCCTCAGGAAGAGAAACCCCAGGAATTCCAGCTACCGAATTCGCTATTTCTCTAAAACCTACTGATAGGTCCTCAACTCCCTTAACAAATACACAGCCGTCTTTTAATTCTAGGTCTTCTTCAGAGGCCTCGAGCAAATGCGCCGCGACCGAAATGACCTTCGCACGCACCTTAAGAGACGCTTGATGAATAGCTGAGCCTGCGCAGACAGTTTGCCTGCTAGCGAACCCCCCAATACCGTGACTGATAGTATCTGTATCTCCAGAAATAAAATTCACTTCACTCGGTTTAATTCCGAGTTGTTCGGCCGCCAGTTGGCTCATCGCTGTCCGAAAACCTTGGCCCATTGCAACGGCACCAGTGTATACCGATACCTGTCCAGAAGTTCCTATCCTAACAAGCCCACTTTCAAACGGGCCCCGACCGGTTGGTTTTACGTAATTTGCAATAGCCAATCCAATATGGCGACCCTCTATTTGCGCAGATTTTTTCTTTTCAGGAAATTCAGAATACGCGAGTTCTCTCATTAAATTATTTTGACAAGCCAGATAGTCCCCGCTGTCATAAATGATTGGTTGCCCTGCTTGTGTTTTTAGAGGTTGTTCGTAAGGCATTTGCTTCGACGAGATCATATTATGGGCGCGAATTTCTGCGCGATCGATCCCAAGTTCGTCAGCCATTCTATCCAAGAGACGTTCCATTACGAAATTGCCTTGAGGATGGCCTGCGCCTCGCATTGACGTTGAAGGCACCTTATTTGTGTGAACTACCTTAACATCCATTCTGTAATTGGGGAGAATATAAGGACCTAAAATCGTTGTCGCTGCGCTAAATGGAATGTTGGTTCCTCTCACTGTATAGGCACCTTGATCGTGATAGAGGCTCCCTCGAAGACCTACAAGCGTACCATCAGGTTTTGCGGCTAGCTCGACCTCCCATATTTGATCTCGCTCCTGGGTCGTGGTGAGAAGATGCTCGCGACGATCTTCTATCCATTTTACGGGACGGCCCAGCTTAATACTGGACGCGATAATTGCCCCATCTTCAGGATAAAAATTTAACTTTGGCCCAAATCCACCACCCAAATTTGGCACTAGGACCCTGACCTGATCCTCGTTAACACCGAAGAGATCAACAATAATTGCCTTATGGCCATGCGGTTGCTGGCAAGAGGCCCACATCGTAATTTTTTTTCTTACAGGATCAAAATTGGCCACGCCACCCCGGCACTCCATTGATGAAGCAACACCTCGATGTTGCCGGAAGGTCTCTTTTACTGAATGCATGGATGAGTTAAATCCCGCATCGGTATCACCGAATGCTAATTCCACAGAACTAAAAACATTTGTATTTTGTCTGGTATCTACTGATGGGGAACCTTCATATGCCCCTCGCATGCAATCTGTTACCGAATCGAGGGGATCATATTCAATCTCGATCGAGGCAGCCGCATCCTCAGCCTCATATCGAGTATTCGCTATAACGATTGCAACGGGCTCTCCAACGTAGCAAACCTCGTCACGAGCCAGGACATAAGGCCCATATTCTTCGCGCGGCTGGGGTTTAGGAAAGGTCTCCGGAATCCTGTCAGTGGTCAAGACATCAACCAGGTCATCTATGGTATACGCCGCAACAACCCCAGGCTTTAGACGCGCTGCCGCGAGGTCAACTTTGTTTAATAAAGCGTGAGGATACGAACTTCTTGCAAAGCAGGCATGCAATACACCAGCGGGTTTTATATCATCAATATACTTGGCTGAGCCGACCAGTAATTCTTCATCTTCTAGCCGGACGAGTGACCCGCCAAAATGTCCATCAGGCATAGAGGCTCTCCTTATTTAATAATTCTATCACAGAGCCTTTGGATTCGTTACTCCAACCATACTGTCTCTTGTGACAATTTCGGCAAGTTGTTCTTGGCTCCAATCTTCCGTCCCAGCAGGTCTTTTTGGTATGACCAGGTAACGCAGATCTGCCAGGCTATCGTGAACCCTAACGGTTACCTCGTCGGGGATTTCGGTGCCGAATTCTTTCAAGACTTTCCGAGGTTCGACGACGACTCTCGCCCGATATGCCTTTGACCTATACCAATCTGGTGGCAACCCAAGCACCGCTCTGGGATAGCAGGAACACAGTGTACAAACGACTACATTTTGTACCTCGTCTGTATTTTCTAAAACTGTTAGCTTTGCGCCTCCCGCATCCACCCCGAAATCTGCCATTGCCTCATTACCATCAGTGAGCAGCCTTTTCTTGAAGTCGGGATCTGTCCAGGCACGAGCTACAATTTCGGCACCCCGTGATGGCTGCCAACTCTCGAGCGTATTTCGTGCTTTGGTTATTTCTTCTTGAGTGACATGACCTTTTTCAATCAGCAATTCTCGGATCGCATAGACCATCAGCTCGTAGCGCGTTGGCGGAGTATCCTCGAGATCCGGCTGAAACTGACGATCGTGGTCATGAATGTGTTCAAGTGCATGTGCATCCGCATCGAGGTCACCATGACTATGACCATGATCAGGTTCCTGTTTTTCAGTTTCATTCGTCATTGTAGTGCCCTTTTATTCCGCTGACCTAAGCCAATGCTCATAAATGTCAATGTCGATAGTGTCTTGAGTGGGTCCATCATAATGTCCCCAAATATCCGACTGGTTAAACCTAACCCGATACAGACGCCTCAGAGGTTTTCCATCGAAGCCATATGCAAGCTCTTCTGGGTTTCTATGCTCCCCACAAACTCGCTCGATTTTTCCTTTCTTACCCCGACAATAATATGGCGTCCTTCGATGACCTGGAGGATGTGCATCAATCACTCTGACAATATCACCAATACCAAATAACTGGCTCATAGACCCCGGACCTCGGAAATCCTTTTGGCAATGTCCTGCATCCGCTCTTCTAGTTCCTCCTCAGTAAATAGACCCTGTTCAATCAGGGTTATCTTCATCGACTCGGTAGTTCTCTCAAAATAAGCTAACTCGTTATACATTTCCTCGCCCATACCTTCTCGTGCGCGCCTACCCATATCAGTATTAATGACTTTTCTACCTTGCCCACCCATGGAATTGCCGATGGCGATAGATAATTTCTCCCAAGGCGCCACCTCCGTTATTGTTGGATCGACTTCGCCATAATCAAGACCGCCTATGTCGTGATAACCACGCCCCGGCTCAGACGCACTCGTAAATTTAGGGCCCATTCATTTCTCCAATCTCAAGCTTACTCCCCATTGTCACATTTTACGAGCTTAGGTCAATATTTCCCGATTTTGACCTTGGCCGCCACGCTTATATATTAGTCAAAATAATCCAAACCCTGGGAGATTGCGTCCGTGGCAAGCAACATTTATCGAAACTACGATCAAGGAGAACTGGACTGGTGGTATAACGCGCGCGGTCGATGCAAAGAGGTTGAAAAACTGAAACGAGATCAAGAGAAAGGCTCGGACGCATGTCGTCAGAAGTACCGATGCGAGCTAAAAATCGGTATCGGAGACACACCCCGTGAGGCAATAGATATTTATTACCCGGAAGGAGATGGTCCCTTCCCAATACACATTTTCTTTCATGGTGGTTACTGGAAATCAAATGACAAAGAGAGTTCCGCTTACGTTGCGGACTCTTTAGTCCCATTCGGAGCGATTGCAGTTATCGGCGAGTATACTCTTATTCCCGAAGTTCGTATGGATGAACTGCTGCGACAATGTCGACAAGCTGTGTCTTGGGTTTGGAAAAACGCTGAAAAGATAGGGGGACGACAGGATCAGATCACAATCTCTGGACATTCCGCTGGTGGCCATATCACAGCCTCCATGTTGACCACAGACTGGCCCAGTTATGACCCCGCCATGCCCACTTCACCGCTAAAGGCAGCGGTTGCCACAAGTGGCCTTTATGACCTTAGACCGGTGCAATTATGCTCACAGAACGATGACCTAAGCCTCTCCGATGACGAAGTTCTTAATTTCAGTCCAATCAATCAGGTGCCAAAGTGTCAGGCTAAAGTATGGTTGCCGGTGGGGGGTGATGAAGGGCCTGAATTCATAAGGCAAACAGAAGAGATGGCAGCGAGCTGGGCTGCAAAAGGGGTAAAAATCCACTCCACCATTGAGGCAGGGCATGATCATTTTACGATCATGAACCAGCAGATGGATGGGAATTGCGACTTCGCAAAAAGACTAAGGGCTCACCTAGGAATATGTTAGGCGTCAGCCGGCTTTTGAGCTTTTGGAATATGTTTTCCAGGGTCCCAATCGGTGCCTGAAAGTGTTTCTGAAGCCTTTTCATAAGCAACACCCTCGAGCTCGGTCGCCAAAGAATCATTCCATCTGTTGAGGAACCCATACCAGCTGACGACAGCTAAAATTTCAGTTGCTCCCTCCTCTCCAAAATTTGAGATGACGTCAGCCACGTCATCGTCGGAAACCATATTAGGAAGAGATGCTGCGGCTTGCGCAAATCGAAGTGCGGAGCGCTCCGCATCAGAGAATAGCTCGCTTTTCTCATAGTTCCAAAGTGCCGCAATTTTTTTGGCCTCTGCACCCCGTATAACCGCATTATTCGCGGTGTGCGCTACACAATAGTTACAACCCGCCGCCTGACTAGCAACGTTCCCTACCAACGCAAGAAGGGCTGCAGGAATAGTATTATTGGAGTCAAATATAGCGGCATTGAGAGCGCGAAACGCCTCTAAGACCTTGGGCTTTCTTGCCATCACTAAATTAGAATTTGGTACGTATCCCCGAGAGGCCTCGTATGGTCTAAAAAACTTTTCGTCCAGATCTGGATAATCTTCTCTCTTGAGAGGCGGTATTCGAGTCAACGTTATTTAGACCTGAGTTAGAACTAGAGTTTGGTAAGCTCAAAGACAGACTCTGCGAAAAGATCCTCAGGGCCCAACTTTCTGGCTGAGAGATGCTGTTCGAATGAGTACCTGGTCATTGCCTCGATTTCTCTGGCGTTCTCGTGGATCCCATATCGCCAATGGTCCTCTCCCATGAGGTTTCTCACCTGCTCAAGCTCATAAACTGGCCATGGCGTGGTTTGATAAAGATGCCCAACTTCCGTCATTTCCTCGTAACAAATTTCTTTTGCCTTCAAGAAGGCATTGTAGACATTCACAGGCAGCCACGGATGTTTCTCAACAATCGAGCGTTTAATCCCAACTAGATGCATGATCGGAAACATTTGGGTTTTTTGGAAATAGGACTGTTCTGCTGTTTTATAATCGGGAAATAAGCGATCTATTTTTGGGTCACTGTGGTACGTGGAGGGAGCTCGTGCCGATATTACCGCGTCAAGTTTACCCTCTCCCAAATGCTGAGCCAGTGTCTCATCTTTTGGAATTGACTGAAGGTCTATTTCTGGCGGCAAATGAAGAGGGGCTCGTTCTTCGCGACCACCCTCTTCCAATCCACCATTTCGCCAATGACACTCCTCCGGATTAACCCCATATTCATCCTTGAGAATACCCCTCACCCACATGGCCGCCGTCATCTGATATTCGGGAACACCAATCGTTTTACCTTTTAGGTCCTCCGGTCCCGTGATCCCCCGATCTGTCCTGATATAAATTGATGAATGACGAAAAAGACGAGAGATAAAAGCAGGTATACCAATGTAGGGGCTGCCATCTCTGGATTGCACATTCATATAAGAAGAGAAAGATAATTCGGTGACATCAAATTCCTGGTATTTGAATGCGCGATGGAACGCTTCCTCCGGGGGCATGGACGAACAAACCACCTCACAGCCGTCAACTGCAACCCGTCCGTCAAAGATAGCCCGAGTTCGGTCATAATCGCAGCAAGCGAGACTAATTGTTAATTTGGCCATACCCTTCACTCCATTTTTAAATATCAGGCGCTATTATCGGGATCATGACCGCAAAGACAAGGCGCTAAGGAGAGAGATTTGCAATGATTCAATTATATCACGCAGATATGTCCACCTGTGCCCAAAAAGTAAGATTAGTTTTGGAGCACAAAGAGCTTGCCTGGAATAGTCACCTCCTAAACCTACGCCAAAGAGATCAGCATGAACCCCAATATCTCAAGCTTAACCCGAATGGCGTCGTTCCAACCCTAATAGACGGGGGTAATGTTATCATCGAGTCGACAGTTATTTGTGAATATTTGGATGATGCCTATCCAGAAAAGTCGTTAGTGCCGGATGCTCCCGAAAATAAGGCCTTGATGAGACAATGGACCAAATGGCTTGACGAGTTTTTACACTTTCATACCGGTGTCCTCTCAGGGTCTATAGCATTTCGTTTTCAACATTTAGCGCGCCCGAAAGATGAACTCGAGGCGTATCTCAGCGGAATTCCCGACCTCAGAAGGCGCAAACGTCAGAGACAACAGATTGAGCTCGGACTGGAAGCCCCTCAGTTTAGAGAGTCTATATTAGCTTTCGAAATATTTTTAGAAAAATTAGAGAAGCAGCTAAAAAAAACAGAATGGATGGCAGGAGATACATACTCACTCGCCGATATTGGCTACACCCCATATGTCACAAGGCTGTATGAGTTAAAGCTTGAAAACTGGCTGTCAAACAGGCCCGAAATTGAGGCTTGGTTTGAAAAAATTAAAAAACAAACAAATTATACAAATGCTTACCTTAATTGGAAGAACCAGGCCTACTGTGACCTAATGGCTGAGAAAGGGTTGGAAGCTTGGCCCAGAATAGAGAGAATTCTCATTGAAAATCCAGATAATTGATAGCGGGAAGGTTAATTCTCGACTAACTCATCTCGATATCGATGCCACCGATTGACATAACTTTCAGCATTTTTCTCAATCATCTCGATCTGTTCATCCGATATCTCCCTGATGACCTTCCCAGGTGAACCCATCACAAGAGAATTGTCTGGGATCTTTTTCCCTTCGGTAATCAATGTATTTGCCCCAATTAGGCAATTCTGACCAATGCGCGCACCATTCAAAATAATGCTTCCAATTCCGATCAAACTGCTACTACCAATCTCACATCCATGCAGCATGCACATATGACCGATAGAAACATTCTCTCCAATTACCATTGGATAGCCGGGATCAGTATGTAAAACGCAGCCATCCTGAATATTTGATCGAGCTCCGATAGTAATAGGCTCGTTATCCGCTCTTAGGACCGCATGCCACCATATACTCACATTAGCGGAGAGGATCACAGAACCGATAAGATCCGCACTTGGAGCGATCCAATTTTCTTTATCAATATTTTGGGGGTGCTGCCCCCCCAGTGAATAACGCATAAATATCCTCAGATAGAAGCCCTAAAAATAATATCAATCCGAACTAGTGACTGTATAGGTTAGCTGTGTATGAATACACTCTGTAGCAAGTTGGATATTACATGACACTCGTCTTTTTTGACTATTTAGAAATTGTGCCGGACCAGAAATAAAGAGAAAGAATTTTTTTACATCCGAACAGAAATATTTAAACGGCAGCAAATGAGATAAACACAAAACCGCTATCAGGGAGAGAGATAAGAATGGCTTTCAGAGAATATAAAACGGATGTCGCCATTATCGGAGCCGGTGCGGCGGGGATCGCGGGAGGTATTGAAGCGCTTGATGCAGGCGCTAGATGTATCGCTTTTGAGAAGCGCGAGGAGGCTGGTGGTGCAGCGGCGATCTCGGGTGGCGGGTGCTGCATTGTAGGATCACCCGTTCAAAAAGCCGAGGGCATAGAGGATACACCTGATCTAGCTTTTGCAGATTGGATGGCTTGGGGCGGACCTTCTGTCGATGAGGTTTGGGCACGCTATTACCTCGAGCATACCTTACATGATCTTTACCATTGGGCAGAGCAATACGGGGTCAAATGGGTAGATATGAAACCCCAAGAGGGAAACTCGGTCATGCGCTGGACCCGCGCCGAGGGCAACGGGTTGGGACTAATGCGCCACTTAATCAAAGCCTACGAAGACAAGGGTGGCGAAATTATACCTCACGTTAAGGTTGACAAGCTTACGATGCAGGATGGAAAAGCTGTTGGGTTTGTCGGTACGGATATTCAAAATGGCAACCCCATATCTGTGATGGGTGACGTAATAATCCTAACATCGGGTGGTTTTAATTCGAATATTGATATGGTGTTAGAGGTCCGACCCGAACTAAAAGGTTTTAAGGTCATGGAGGGGTCTGGATTTGGCTCCAATGGCGACGGACATAAAATGGCCGAACAGGTAGGTGGTTATCTCACCCACATGGACCACGTGTGGTTCTACTGCTACTCCACCCCAGATTACAGAGATCAAACTGGGAGGCGGGGCCTCGTATGCCGTCATATTCCCGGCTATATATGGGTTAACCAACAAGGAAAGCGGTTTCATAATGAGGCGCTGTCGGGGGGGAATTCTATGAGCCCTGCGGTGTTGGCTCAAGACCCTCCATATTGTTGGGCAATTGTAGACACGCCCATGAAAGCCACGCTAGAAATTGCCGATCCATATTATCGTGACGGGGATAAAGTTGTCAGAGAAAAGGTTGAAGAATTGTTGGCGAATTCTCCTTACATCAAAAAATCAGACACTCTTGAAGAGCTAGCCCAGGAAATCGATGTTCCTGCGGAAACCCTTATTGGGGAAATTTCTTCCTACAACAAAGCGATCTCAGATGGGCTTGATAAAGAACCCACCTTCGGCAAGCCCCTCGGGATGTCAAAACAGTTCGATACAGGTCCCTATTACGCTATCCAATTTTTTCCCACCGCCCGTAAAAACTTTGGCGGAATTAAAACGGACAAAAAGTGTCGTGTGTTAAACAAGCACTTTGAACCTATTGCTGGACTGTTTGCTGCGGGAGAGGCCTGCGGCATGGCTGGCGGTCATATTAATGGTCGGGCCGGGCTCGAGGGGACAATGCTCGGGCCATCTCTATTCTCTGGTCGAGTTGCCGGAGGTTGGGCTGCTGAGTCTATTGGACATGGGAACGGATTTATCGGAACGCCGAACCGTTGAGAGGCTGGAAACCGTTGGCTTTAAGATAGGAAGGCCTCTTTAAAGTGTTTTAGTCGCAGCAGGTTTTAACTTTTATAGTGAGAGAGAATGACCATTCTCTCTTAGAATTTGCAAATCAACCGCTTAACTATCGAGTGTATCTGGGGCAAATAATGTATCGGCCTCATAAGGTTCATCAATAAGGCCTTGATCATGAGAGTATTTGATGAAACGCTCAATGTTGGCCTTGTTCTCCTTGAAGCCATTCCGCCAAGGGTTGCCTGGTAGCCTTGTCCATTGCTCTTCGTGGGCATGTCTACCCCAGGCCAGCCGCGACCAATTGGGATCTTCATAGTAGGAGTCGGAAATATCCCATGCCTGATTGCACATTTTTAATATGGCACCAGCAATCCAAGGCTCCCTAGCCAAAAGCTCTTCCTGGACCGTCATCACATGCATGATGGGGAAATCTCCATATTTTTGGTAATAAGCTTCCTCTTCTGCCTGAGGGTCACGAAAGAGCCGACGCGCTCTCGTCTTACCAGTTGTCACTGACTTTGGAGGGTGAGGAAGAAAGAAGCCGTCTATCTCTCCAGCCTCTAAGAGTTGTCCAAGGTTTTCTCGGTCCCCCAAAAATTTGATATTTACGCCGGGCTTCGGCTCAAACTTGACTTTTTCCTCCGTCGTGAGCAACCAATCGATATCCTCCCAACTAACGCCGTAATAAAATTTCAAATCACCTTTAGCAAGCAAAGATAGTGTGGTCTGAAATGAAGAAAGAGCTATTTTTTTGCCGACCAATTCCGACGGTTCCCAAAGATCACTTTCCGGATGCACCCACATTTGACTTTGGCTAAAAAGTCGTCGGGGAAACACCGGAATTCCAACGATTGGCAGCCCCCTTCCCTTAGCCATCAAGAAACTCGACATTGAAAATTCTGCAACGTCAAACTCCTTCCCATGAAGCATCCGCTCGTGCCGGTCATCTCCATCGCGCCAATTCTGGCTCTGACCAACCTGAAAAATTTCTAGCTCCACGCCCTCAGGCGGTGTCACGGTCCCATCGAAGAACGGATAGTGCCTGTCATAACGATCAAGAGCGATAGATAGTTTCATTTGTCCCTCTGCGAAAATCGATGGATTGAAAAGCTACTGTTTATCCATATCAAATATCAGAAAATGGGATTCGGATTTACCACACAGGCAAAGAGGATCGAATGCATCATCTATTCCCACGCCATCTCCAGTGCTCAAAGTCAATTTATTTACGCTGATAGAGCCACTGATGATTTGTATCCATGCCTGCCTGCCCGGGATTATTTGGTGAAAAGCCTTTTGTTGTTTTGCTAATGCCCCAACCAAAAGGTCACACGATGCATGAAGCAATATCGACCCTCCCCTGCCATCCCTTGATGCAATGAGCTTCAAACCACGAAAATCTCTATCAATACCAATACTTTGTTGGGAATAGCCAGGCTTTAGGTCGAATTCATCAGGCTCCATCCAAATTTGCAGAAGGTGGACGGGCTCTGTGGCGGAAGGGTTGTACTCCGAATGAGTAATACCCGACCCCGCGCTCATACACTGAATTTCACCGGCCTCAATCACGGAACCTGAACCCAGTGAATCCCTATGTTCCAATTGTCCTTCAACTAGGTATGTAACGATCTCCATATTTGCATGACTATGCATGGGAAAGCCCTTACCGGGGGTAATACGGTCCTCATTGATTACCCTTAATGATCCAAAACCCATAAAATTAGGGTCGTAGTAATGCCCAAATGAAAAACTATGGTAAGAATTTAACCATCCGAGATCGACATGCCCACGCTCTGAGGATTTGCGAATAATAGCCATCTATACGTCAGATACCCCCCGACAAGTCTGGTTTATGGTCATTCCTAGCAAGCGCAGAGGCTGCTCAGAGGCCTCTAAACCGGTATCTCGCCAACCACGGTCGAACGATGCATCCGCCTTACCTCGGGCAGTTTTACACCACCCAGGGCAAGATGCAGTGTTTGCCTATTATCCCAAATGACAAGATCTCCTTTTTGCCACTTGTGATGATAAATAAAACGTTCATCTATCAAGTGCTCAAACAAATGATCAAGCAAAGGCTGAGCCTCCTTGTCATCCATATTTTTGATACCAAGAGTAAATCTCGGCGAGATGAAGAGAGCTCTCTTTCCCGTGTGGGGATGTGTCCGAACGATGGGATGAAATGCATCGGGGGGCGAACGTTTTGAATAATACGCCTCGCCATCTCCATGCCTGTCGAGCCTGGTCATACGAGAGTTTCGGAAGCGGTTAAAGCTGTGGATACCCACCAAACCGTCGATACGATCTTTTATCTCCGTGCTCAGCGCCTCATAGGCCGCAACCATTCCGATCCACTGTGTGTCACCACCAACTTTTGGCAAAATCACAGACTGCAAAAATGTATAGGCAGTGGGAACATCGACGTAAGAATGATCGGAATGCCAATCGCTTCCGGCGTCAGGTATCCCGACGTTGTTTCCCTCTGCATCTAACTCGGTAGATAGGATCAAGATCTCGGGGTTACCGGGCATCTTGTATTCGTCATTGATGTGATACTGAATCTCACCAAATTTTCGAGTGAATGCGGTTTGCTCGGCTGGCTTAAGGGCCTGATTGCGAACGACTAAAACTCCGTTATCATGCAGCGAGTCCCTGATGATTTTGAAGTCATCCTCTTTCACGTTTGCCAGATTAACATTTAATGCCTCTGCCCCGAGGGCATCAGCGAGCTTTTTGATCTTTAATGCTCTAGCAAGCGGCATACTGCCCCCCATTACTGGCTTTTTTTATCCTAGGCGAAACGACTATTTTTCGTCAAACATGGTTCCTGTAAGAGCCCATATTTACACCTCGCGCCTCAACCATCGGTGGGAGGCAATTTAATCCCGACACCCTTCTCTTTTGCCTTCTGATAGACAAAGTGGCACATAGCAATGTCTTGACTAACCAATCCTGTTGTATGGATCAAAATTCTCTCGTCTTCATGCTCTCTTCCGGCGACTTTCCCAGACACGACATCGCCAATTTCGCCATGCAACTGCGCTCGACTAAATTGCCCTTCATTGATCATCGCCTTGAATTCTTTCGTGATGATGTTTACGTCCCACCCGTCGATGACCACCTTATCAAAAGCCTGCCAACCCGCAGGGTCCATCTCTCGCCGTGCCAACGAAATATAAGTCGCTCCAGGTTTTACCCAGTTCTCACGGGCAATAATGTCTGTACTCGTCGTCCCACCAATTCCGATGTCTGCTGCTCTGACAACCTCCTCAATTGTGCCAACAGGTTTCACAGGAATCCCAAGCTCTGCCGACCATTTTTTAGCGAAAGCGTCTCTTGTCTCCTGTCTCCTCGACGTACAGACAATTTTTTCGAATTTAAACATGGGCAGCAAGCACCTGAGACAATTCACCCCCATAGTCCCAATTCCAACCAAACCAAGAACCTTGGGCGACTTAGGCGCCATCCATTTAAGGGGTAAAATTGCGGCTGCCGTCGACCTTATCGCGTATGTCCAGTGCTCTTCTACTATTGCTTCCGCATGACCGGTCGCAGGATTGGTCAGCAATATATATCTCGCACACTCCAATTGTCCGACGGTATTTTTGATGCCATCGTCATAATAGTTATACATACGCACCCCAGTAGTGGGCACTTCGGGGAGAAAGGCACCCTTTACGTGCCAATGATTATGCCAAGGAGCGTCTACATCGAGTTTCCAGCTAGGAGGGGCCGACCACTGGACACTGCCCTTAGCGTGCATATGGTATACGTCTTCACATACCTGCATAGCTTCCTCGACAGAGAGCAATTTGAGAGTTTCACGGTAGGGAATGAATAAAACACCGTCTAAGGGCATGATAGAACTCCTTTTCAGAACATAATGAGAATAGACAGATTTACCCTTATCGTCACATTCATTTTTTTATTGGTCGACAAATAACTGTTATTTCATATCACCGGCTTAAATCACGGAGCTTATATGATACCGAACTTAAAAATTTCCCGATCGGTGAACCAACCATTTCACAGATACGAGAACGCTTAGGGCCTCACCACCGGACGCTTGGTAAATTCCTAAAAGACACAGAACCACAGAAAATTCAGGCGACCATCACATAAAGGACTTGCCAAGTTTCGCCTGGGATGCCGCAACCAAAAGCAATATCATTACGTCTCAATCATGGCTAATTAGGACACCAAACCACAATATCCTTTTGATACGCGCGGGAGAGAATACGCGAAAATACAGGGTCTCCCGCACTCTAAGATGCGTTGGAAAGATGAATTTCCAGCCACGGGACTCTCCGATAACGATAAAGATTACACCTTTAGTACTCACTTTCATGTGGCCTACATCGATTGGAACACGAAACGCATCGATGACAGACTGTTACTAACCTCTCCTTAAGGAAAATACATAAATGGGCGAGAAAAATTTGAGTGTTGGGGTGCCTGGACAAAAATAACCCCTCACATCCATCAGAACCAGCATCTCAAGAATGTATTTTCCCTTTGATTGAGCTCGGTCAGGCGATACTAGTCGAGAAAGACTTTGAGTTAACCAGTCTCATTCACCTCCGTTCGGCACAGGAACACACCATAGGTATGAGTCGCACTCACTTATCGAGCGGGGGGAGGAAAGCAATTTTTTCAGGAGATAATATGCAACACCCCCTTGAAGTATTTGAACCTGATTGGAGCACAACGCGTTGCCCCGATTTCAACCTTGCCATTGAAAGTCCGAGGCGAATCGCCGAAAAAATAGCAGACACGGTGATTAAACTGATTACTGCGTGCTCTCCGGGCCGCACTGTCGGGTACATTTTAAGCAGAGGAAATGATTTTAAGTTTCGTTACTTTTGTCTCGATTAATAGGGAGGAACTACATGTCAATAGCAGAGCAACAAGCCACAGGCCTAATGGCAAAGCTTCAGCGTGAGCAATGCTACTTAATAATGATGCGACCCGCGGAAGACCCCAAAGTCGCCCCCATCCCTAAAGCTGAAATGCGCCTGGAGCACCATGATTACCTGGTTGATATGGAACGACGCGGCATCTTATTCGCTGCGGGCCCATTGCGAGATGATGAAGGTTGGGAGCGCGGCCACGGCCTGTTGATATTCAGGGCAAATACCCGAGCGGAAGCTACCAATTGGGCAATGCAAGAACCGTATACGAAATACGGGCAAAGAGAGATCGAGGTTATTCCTTGGCAGAGAAATGAAGGCACCATATCCATTAACTTACGGTTAGCCGACGGATTTTTGGAAATGGACAACCGAAAATGGGCCATTAGTCCAGCAGAAGACTGAGATCAGAATGAGAGCCAATATTATAAAAACTTATGGTCCCTGGCGCGCGGTTATGCTTCCCCAAGAAATAGGATGTCCATCCCTCACAGATAATGAGGTATTAATCGAGGTTCATGCGGTTACGGCCAATCGAACGCGAGATACCCTAATTGCCGAGGGTAAACCACATCACCCGGAAGCCTTGCCGCTGATCACGGGGCAAGACCCAGCGGGGATAGTGGTAGAGGTGGGTACAAATGTTGATAGATTTAAAAAAGGAGACAGGGTGGTTGTCAGTGGTCGCATGGCTTGCGGCCAATGCGATCTCTGCGCCGCTAAACGTGCGGGAGATTGTCCGAATGCGAAATCCATTGGCATCAATCGTTGGGGTGGATACGCAGAATTTTGTGCCGCACCGGAAAAAACACTATTTTTAATTCCAGACAACATCTCTTTTTATGAGGCAGCAGTGATAATGCGTCACTGCCCCACCGCTTTGCAATTGCTTGACGACAAGGCGGAGCTCAAACCTAATGAGTGGGTGTTAATTATGGGTGCAGGGGGCGGGCTTGGTGGGCCTGGTATTCAGCTCGCTAAACTGATGGGGGCCAACGTAATTGCGGCTGCCGGCGCGGATGAGCGCGTAGAATTGGGGCTCAAACTGGGAGCTGATTTTGGCATTAATTATCGGACCCATGATCTAAGTGAAGAAGTGAAAAGAATTACCGAAAACCGGGGTGTCGACGTGGTCTATGAGAATATTTCTGATCCCACAACATGGCCTAAAGCGATTGCTAGCCTCGCCTATGCGGGGCGTCTGGTGACTGCGGGCGCACATGGGGGTCCTGAAGTTACCCTTAACGCCCGCAACCTCTATCTAAATCGTTGGCAAATAAAAGGTGCCGCGGGCGGCAGTCCTCATAATGTCAAAAGGGCGTTAGAATATGCCCGTACCGGTAAAATTACATGTGCCATAGATAGAGTGATGCCGCTTGAAGCATTACATGAAGCCTACGACATGATCGAAAATGGCGACGTTCAGGGCAAAATCATTATCGACCCAAGTGCTTAACCGAGACGCAGAAAAGCTTGAAATACTTTTGTTTTTCAAGTCTCCTGAATTTAGGTAAGTTTGTGAGACAGAGTGGCCATCAGATGCGTCTTTGTAAGTTAAACATTTAGTTTTTCTTTTTATATCGCATAAAAAAAACCCACAGTTTTAATAGCAAGAGGAAAGTAAACCAAAATTATGGAAGCTGTTTTACAAAGTTTTTTGAATGGATTTCCCGTGCTTTTAATGCACTTTTCGGTGACGCTATTGATGCTTGTCGCAGGTGCTATAATTTACCAGATGATTACCCCATTCAATGAATTAGATCTAATACGAGGCGGAAATATTGCGGCCGCACTATCATTCTCCGGCGCTTTAGTTGGCCTTGCACTCCCGCTGGCCGTCTGCATGGCCAGAAGTATTAACCTATGGGACATCATCATCTGGGGATGTCTCACGTTATTGATTCAGCTTATTGCCTACCGAATTGGAGATGCGCTTCTAAAAGACCTGCCAAAACGCATTGAAACCGGTGAATTGAGCGCGGCCACAACCATCGTTGGTATTAAATTATCAGTAGCCATGATCAACGCGGCGGCCGTTGCAGGATAATGCGGGGGCTCGATAAGCTAGCTCTTGTACTTCTGGTCGTTTTAGCTGTGGCCGGTAAAATTTTTTCGACAAATGAAAATTCAAAACGCCGACCAGATCCACGACAATTTGAACCGCCCGTCGTCGCGACACTCCCACCTGCAAACCCAAAAATTCCTGATGAATATCGGAATGCCCCTACATTTAATATTGAAGTTGGATGGGAAAAGAAAAATTCAACTGGGACTGCTTTTTCAGTTGGCAATGGGGTCTGGGTTACGGCCCGACACGTCACGGATAGCTGCGACTTCATAGGCTTACAGAGTGGGCCGAGGGAGGCTATACGCGTGAAAGCCGTGAGACAAGAAGGCAATGCCGATATAAGTATTCTCAAGACGGACCAGGGTTCTCCCAGCCTACCCGTCGCCAACACTTCTCTCAAACGCGGACAAAAAGGTTGGTCATTTGGCTATCCTCAGGGCCAACCTGGTGATGTCTATGGGACCATGATTGGAAAGGCAAAGATGCGCGCTCACGGCCGTTACTCATCAATAGAGCCAGTGATCGCATGGACACAAATGAGACGAATTCCTGACATTGGCACAGATTTGAGCGGTATATCGGGGGGACCCTGGCTTGATCAAAGCGGTCGTGTCATAGGCGTTCACGTTGCCGGAGCACCTCGCAGAGGGCGTTCATTTTCAACTGACCCCTCGACACTGCTCGCGGCGCTGGATAGAAGCGGTATCAAGCCTTCCAATTATCAAGGAATGCGGCTGGAGGAGAGGGGTTTCTCTAGAGCCGGTAACGAGCTTAGGAAGAGCCTCAGTATATCAAAAGTTCTCTGCATGGTTGGAAGCAAATGGAGACGGGCCAATTCCCGGAGCTAAGGTTGGCGTTATAGACGCTTTCCTAGTATACCACTTGCAACCAAACGCGCATCATATTCGCGCAGATAAGAGGGAATACATAAGAGATGCTAGAAGCATTGGCCGGGAGCGGAGCTGGCATATTATTTCTTGGCCTGCTTATTGGCATGCAGCATGCGCTAGAGGCGGATCATGTTGCTGCAGTATCCAGCATAGCAGCAAGGCAAACAAAAGTTAGAAATATTGTCACACATGGCGCGGTGTGGGGTTTAGGACACACGCTTACTCTGATGGCATTATCGGGAGGCGCAATCGCTTTTGGACTCGTTCTCGATGAAGCCATCGCAAACTGGTTGGAACTCCTCGTTGGATTAATGTTGGTCGGATTAGGTTTGAACCTAATTTATATGCTTATCAAAACGAAAGTTCATTTTCACAAACATCTTCACAAGGATGGAACCAATCATTTTCATGCACACTCTCACCAAGATGAGGAGACCCTGCATGGGAATAGTTCCCACAATCACACGCACCCGTCCAAATTACCCATTCGTACATTACTCGTTGGGATGATGCATGGAGTGGCAGGTTCTGCAGCGCTTGTGATACTTACCGCGGCGACTGTGAAATCTGTTCCGCTCGGGATTGGCTATATTTTTCTTTTTGGAATTGGTTCAATCGCTGGCATGGCATTTCTCTCTGCGCTCATAGCAATCCCGCTAGCTTGGTCAGCGAAAACACTGACGATAGCGAATACAAGTCTGCAGGCCGTGATTGGATCTGCAACGTGTATCTTAGGTTTAACGGTGGCCCTCAAGAGTGCCAACGCCCTTTAGGGAGGCTAGTTACCCTCAGCTGAATTTGGTGCGTTCTCAGGATACCACTGGCCACGCCTCATCCGGCTGACCGTGTATTCCTTAAAAACTCCGGCTTTTCTGAGAGGTTCATCTGCTGCAAAGGCAGCTGCCTCGGCCCTCGAGGCGACATTGATTACCAGCAAACTTCCGATTCGGTCTTCCGAATTGTCAGATAGTGTGGCGCCGCCAAGAACTAAAATGTTGGCATTGGCCTCCAAATACTCAAAATGCTTTTGACGGACCTTATCTCGCAAGGCGGGACCATCCGGCCCATCAACTCCGTAACACATGTAAAGCATTTAATTAAAATATCCTTTCCATTTAAATTTAACTATCCGCCGATTAAACTACTTCGAGAACCTCAGGAGCAGAAAAAATGTTGATCGGGGGCGCTGGCACTTGGTACTTTTTGATCTCAACAAGCACTGTTTGGGCGATTGGAGCCTGCGAGAGCTTAGAGGCACCCTTATCGAGGGTCAGCATATTTGGATTACCATGCAAGCAAATCGCGTCTTCGTCTCCACCTTCAACCTCGGCGGGATTAAACCAGGCTCCCGTCATTAAACGAATTACTCCTTCCCTCATATAATCGGAAATGAAAGCTCCTGCGAGACATGCACCTCTTTCATTAAAGACTTGAACTAGATCACCATTTTTTATTCCTCGCGCATCGGCATCAACAGGGTTGATATAGACCGGTTCGCGGCCCGCGATCTTTGATCCGGCAGAAACACCCTGCCCATCCATCTGGCTATGCAAACGGGTCGTAGGTTGAGATGAAATCATATGGAGTGGGTAGCTCTCAGCTTTCTCCGAACCCAGCCACTCCGCAGGCTCGAGCCAGGTTGCGTGAGGTGGACAGTCATCATACCCGTATCCCTCAATCCTCTCACTAAAAAGTTCGATCTTTCCGGAGGGTGTCTTAAGCTTTGCCTTTATTGGATCGGCTCTAAACTCTTGAAGCAGAGTATACTCTGCGTCGCGATCCGGAATTCGATAAAACCCTTCTTCCCAAAACGTGTCGAAATCGGGCATAGGCTCTTCATTGTTGAGAGCACCCTTTCGACATGAATCATACAGAAATCGTAACCATTCCTCCTCATTACGTCCCTCAGTGAAAGTTTCTTCACAACCCAGGCGGCGCGAGAGCTCTGAAAAAATAATATAGTCGTCCTTGGACTCGGCCAGCGGCTCGATAGCTTTCTCCATTTTCATTAAAAATGAGTCTCGACCAGCAGCACCTATATCATTCCTCTCAAGCGAGGTAGTAGCAGGCAAGATTATATCCGCATGTCTCGCGACGGGCGTCCACCAGGGCTCATGAACTATTACTGTATCTGGCCTCTGCCAGGCACGCGACAACCTGTTCAGATCCTGATGATGGTGAAAGGGGTTTCCTCCCGCCCAATAGACCAAACGGATATCGGGATAGGTGAGTTTCTTTCCATTATGGTCGATCTCTTCACCTGGGTGCAGGAGAGCATCAGTAACCCTTGCTGCGGGTATGGCGAAATTAGTCGGGTTTCGTCCCATACTCAGTGAGGGCGAATTAAACAGGGGCCGTCCATCCCCCATCCCTCCGGTGGATCCATGTCCGAAGCCAAATCCTCCACCTGGCAATCCGATCTGACCTAAAACACTTGCGAGGAGTATCACCGCCCAAAAAGGCATTTCTCCATGATCTCCTCTCTGCAGAGACCAAGTTGCTGAAATAAAGGTCCGACCCGCGGCCATTCGTCGAGCTAAAGTGACAATCCTGGCAGCCGGAATGCCTGTTATCTCAGCAGCCCAGTCCGAATCTTTCACTTGACCATCTAACTCCCCCATCAGATAGGGAAGTACTTTTTCATATCCTTCACAATACTTATCTAAAAACTCTAAATTATGTAGATCTTCGGCGATGAGGGTGTGTGAGAGTGCCAAAGCGAGAGCCGTATCGGTATTTGGCCTCACTGAAACCCAATCCGCACCCATAAACTCAGGAACATCGTCCCGGCAGGGACTCACATTAACAACACCAATGCCCTTGTCAGCAATCTTGTTCAACCAAGGAACAAGACTGTGCGCTACACTGCCACCCCGTGCGACCTGGCCATTACCAGTGTTAACACCACCAAAAAAAACGATTAAATCAGAATTATTGTGGATAGCGGACCAACTCGTATTTGGTCCCGTCACTGATTGGAGGTTACCCAAAACATAGGGCACAAAGAAGGTTGCAGACCCGAAACTATAATTTGCTGACTGATCCGTGCACCCACCAAACGAAAATAGAAAGCGCCGGGCTTGGGTGCGGGCACAATGAAAAATACCAGCGCTGGACCAGCCGTAAGAGCCACCAAGAATTGACTCATTTCCATGTTTCTTTTTCACTCGCAATAGTTCTGTGGAGACGAGGTCATAGGCTTTTTCCCAACTCACCCTTACAAAAGGCTCACGACCACGGCCTTCTCCCGTCCCAGAGGGTCCCTTTTCGAGCCAGCCTTCCCGAACCATTGGAGATGGTACCCTGTTATCTGCATGGGTCGCACCAGGAATCGAAGCTATCAAAGGAGAAGGATTTTGATCTAATTCAAAAGGCTTTACTCCCACAACACGCCCATTTAGAACCTCTGCCCAAAACGCACCCCAATGAGATTGGTTACGAAAACGTTTGATCTCCATTCGATACCTTCCTGCGAAAAATTTTACTCCAATCCCACATCAAAAGTTTGACAATATCAAATATTATTGAAGCCAAACTCATTCCCATAGGGACGAGAATAAACCATTTTCGTCAGCTCGAAACCTACCACGTGTCGCGCCTCGCAACGTTCCATTTTTTAAAAATTCCAGCACGGCCTTGCGTTTGATATGACGCCCTCGTTCCCACTGCATAAAGTGACTAGCGCCGGCTATTCTGAGAAAAATTTTATCCAAACTGCCCAAGTCTTCGAAAAGTTGAATGTTCGACTCTAGCAAACCATCCAACTCACCAACAAAATTCAATACAGGCTGTATAACTTTTGCCGCGCCAGATTTTGTCCAACCCCAATAACTCCTGGTAGGCCCTCTTAATCCACCCCATGACGCCCCAACAGGATCAGCGTTCGCTCCTTCATCCCACACTGCGTTAATAATTGCTGTATCTTCGATTTGCCCAGCTGATTTGACATTAGCCAACCATCTTACCGCCTCTCCATGTTCCCTAGATTGAAAGGCAGTCGGAGCTCCGGGGACAGGCAGATCGGATGGCGCAACATCTGGTCCGTGTGGAGAATAATTACTTGAGGCCCAGATCACTAATTTTTCAATTTTCTGAGGGAAATACCGGACATAAGTTCCAACCCTTATACCGCCGCCAGACCAACCGATAAGATTGACTTTTTTTACATGTCTTAGCTCACAAATATAATCCACTACGGCGTCAAGATCGGCGGTTTCCGTCTCGGTCGTCACAAGTTGAAAGGGCCAATCAGGTTTCCCCGCACTTTCATATTTAGCGGGCATAAAGTGCCGATCACTAAACTGCCCGTTTTGAGGGTTATCTTGTAGCGCGAGCGCAGAACGTCCATGTCCAGTCATATCCAGGGCGAAAACATCAAAGCCCTCTTCCGCGAGCGCCTCCATCCAGCTGTAGCCGGGGTAAGGACAATCAAATGCCACCGAACATGGCCAAAAACCGCCATGCACCAAGAGGACCACCTTGCCCTCGGCAGGATCTTGCAACTTGTTTGCGCCGTCGAGAGAAACCCTCTCTCGAACAAACTGGCGCATAATCTGGCCTTCAATAGCCGGAACAGTTGATACATGTTCAACGTAGTGATCAATGGATTTGATTCGAGGGGCCATTCCTTTTAGCCTCTCATCTCCTTCGACGTGTTGACAGCTGAATGCATATTTCTAGCAAAATCTGAAGCCTGCTCGACACTCATGGTAAGCGCATTTGTCGCGTATTCTTTAACAGACTTGATTGCCGCAAGCGGAGCTTTATCGAGGGCATTACAAACTAGTGCGAGCTGTTTCTCCAGCCCATTGTCAGGTACCACCCTGCTGACAAGTCCGTAAGACAGGGCAGTTGTAGCATCAATTTCTTCAGTAGAGTATGTCAGATAGAGGACCGCCTTTCGACCGAGTCGATCAATGAGAGAAGACATAGCCATTGTTGGCATTATGTTATGACCCATTTCCGGTAGAGCGAAAGTTGAAGTTTCAGAGGCTATTGTGATATCGCAGACGGATGTTATGGCGCAACCAAATCCTAGGGCGCGACCCTGAACCACACACACCACTGGGATTTTAGATCTCCGAAATGCGCCGTAAAAATTAAAGACAACCTCGCTTCTCTCCCTGGCCTCTAACGCGTCCTCCACGTCCCTTGCCTTACGGCCGGCATTGTCTCTACCCACACAAAAATCTGGGCCAGCGCTCCTAAATATAATGTACTTACTCTATGACCAAT
>CAJXEC010000002.1 GCA_913052165.1 uncultured Rhodospirillaceae bacterium | reverse complement strand
TTTGCCGTGAATGGACCCCGAAGGGGATGGTTAAGGTCAGTAGTTGGGTCGGCCAAACTGCGTGCCATATCCGCCGTAAGCCATGCCGGAAATGGCACGAGGACAATCTGATCGGTGTAAAGGCGAACCTTCAGTGTTCTTGCACGGTGATGAGTAATTGCAAGGTCAGGGTCTCTCCCAGAAATTTTCTGCATTAAAGAGAGGGCACGTTCTGTTACGGTCTCAGTAGGGACAACCAAAAGCGGCGGGTCTTTTTTCGAAGTCAAACACAATAAACGGCCGCGACGCATTTCGAAGGTTGCTCGGTCTGCCGATAAAAGCCCATCTGATTGCCCAGGTCCGTTGGAGAGTTTTTCTACATTCATGGCCTTTATATAATGCCATATTGGTTAAAGGTCATCATGGAATGGCCAGGATCACAATTATCGCGCCTTGATCTCAATTAATCCGGTCATTATTTATTTAATGGTGTTGTGACATGCGCCAGTTAGCTCAAAAATTCTTCCCTGATTTCATGACGGGTCGCCAGGGGATAGGCGGCCGCTAAAATCACTAAAAAATCCTCGAGATCCGACTCATTCACAATGCAATTTTTTGTGGTAAAATAATTTGATATATTCGTAATTACTTGCTTCAAACTTCCTCTATCAGGTTGGTCGGGACCAAGTGCAATATCTCCAAGCACAGACGATAGCGCTAAGTGTTCGATACGTTCACACTCTATTTCGAGTCCCAGAACCGATTTTCTCATTTCTTCAGTATGCGGCTCAGAAAATCCTTGAAAAGGATCCTTCAACCGATCCCGAACCGCTCGAAGCTTGCAAACGATCTCTCTATTCCATAACTGGGAAACTTCTATTAGCTGGGAGAACTGGGGTAACGAGAGTGTCCCGCGCCCAGTCCCTCCAACCCAAATGCTCAACAATAGCAAATTGACGTCCATTTCATGTCTATCTTGGATGTTGATAAATGCCCTTGAGACGCCTTCACCACCATAAATTTTCAGAGAATATTCCCAAAATCTGTTTTCAGGGTAATCTATTGACATATTAAAGAACCATTAATTTCATTATAGGCTATCTCTCAGAGCCGAGAACATTTGCCACTTGCTGAAGACTAAAGATGATTTGACAATATGACAAAGCCTCTCAAAAACAAAATCGCAATCATTACCGGCGGAGGCAGAGGTTTAGGAAAGGCAATGGCTGTAGGGCTTGCAAAAGCTGGCGCCTCAGGCATTTGCATCACCGGGTCCAGTTCTGTCGATCAACTAAAACAAGTCGAGAGGGAAATAAGATCGCTCGGCACAAAAACCAAAGTTTTACCTGTGGTCGCGGATGTCACGAGTCCTGACGCATGTTTAAAGGCAGTGAACCAAGCTTGTAGGGCTCTAGGACCAGTCGACATCTTGATAAACAACGCCGGGAAAGGACAAAATTTTGTCGCAGATGATCATGTCCCGTTTTGGCAAGCAAAACTGTCAGGTTGGGAAGAAATTATAGAAACAAATGTCAATGGCCCTTTTTTTATGACACGTGCAGTAGTCAAATTGATGATAACTGCTGGTTGGGGAAGAATTATTAATATTTCAAAATCCCGCGACTCGATGCACCGGCCCAAAAACAGTCCCTACGGCGCATCTAAGGCAGCCCTTGAGGCAATGACACTCTCGTGGGCACAGGACTTATCTGGAACGGGTGTTACCGTAAACACCCTGGCCCCGGGCGGGAGTGTTGATACCGGGTTTGTTCTCCCTGCAGTGCGAGAGAAAATTAAAAAAAAGGAGGTCACGAAAAAATTTTTTAACCCGGAAGTGATTGTCCCAGCCGCAGTGTGGCTCGCGTCGGGTGCCTCGGATGGAATAACAGGATGCCGATATGTAGGGGCTAAATGGAACGCAGAATTAAACGACCAAGAGGCGGCAGAAATAGCCCGGGAGGCCGCAATTTTTTTACCACCAAGACGCGACTCTATCCTGACGAAGACGTGGACTGAGCCAGGAATTTGACTCAGGCCGCTGTCTTTGAAGTTGCCGGTCGATGAGCCTCTGCCAAATAATCCTCCGCCTGCATCTCTTCTAAACGAGAGGCGACCCTTCCAAACAAAGCCGCACCATCACCTTCTCGGTAAAGCTCATCTGGTAAGGCCGCCGCAGAACAAACAATTTTAGTTTTTTGTTCATAAAGTGTCTCGATAAGTGTCGCAAAACGCTTGGCAGCATTTCGGTCACTCGCCGTTAATACTGGGATATCAGAAATAAGAATAGTCTGGAAACTGCAGGCTATGGCACCATAGTCAGAGGGCCCCAAAGGCCGATTACACAACTCTTCAAAAGTAAAAAAAGCGACCCCAGCCGCCTGTCTCTGTATTTGAAGGGACCTGCCTTGCACCGTCAAAGATGTTGGCACACCCGTTTGACCATTGGTCAATTGATCAAACGCTGCTTCAAGCTTTCCTCTCGAGGATTCATCGAGAGGATAGTGCCAGACTCCGACAGATTTTAGCCTATCCCGCCGATAATCATTGCCCCTCCCCAACTCGAGAATATCAAATTTCTCAAAGATAAGATCGATGAAGGGAACGAAACGCTCACGCTGCAATCCGCCTTGATACAAATGTTGTGGAGCGGTGTTGGATGTTGCAACAACGGTTACGCCATAACTCAATATTTTTTCAAAAAGTCGCCGGACAATCATGGCATCGGCAATCGCCTCAACCTGAAACTCATCAAAACAGATTAGAGAGCTCTCTTCGGCTATCACCCTAGCCAGACGGCCAAGCGGATCTGAAATATCCCCCGAATCATTACCCGTCCGAAGCAGGTGGAGCCTCTCGTGAATAGCCTGCATGAACGGATGTACATGCACTCTTTTCCGGGGCCACACAGGAGCTGTCTCAAAAAATAAATCCATTAGCATGGATTTTCCCCTGCCAGGCGGTCCATAGATATATAAACACCGAGGATACTTTTTATTCTCTTCGGCGAGGAAAAGTAACTTTTTAAAGAGAGAGACGCCTGGGCTAACTTTTTTTACAGATAACTCCTGATGAAGAAGTTCTAATCTATCGATAACAATCTTCTGGTGGGCATCCTCCTGGATTTCGCCTGCCACGAGACGCGCCTTATAAAGCTCTTGAGGTCCCTTCTCCATGGAATTTTTTAAGATTTAAATCCGGCTCTCAAAGACCAATAGTCCCAAGCCCTGTCAATTGCTAAATCACCAACAAATTGATCCTTGCACAAGGATACTTCTCCAGCGGATAAAAAGTTTGGGGTTCCAAGCTGCAAACATTGCATCGTAATCCTCGCATTATGCTCAAGAAAAACCGCTATTAGCACTGCCTCTTTTATGGTTTTGCCTACAACAACGGCGCCGTGGCCTCTCATTAGAGAGGCTCGTCGGTCACCCAAAAAAAAAGCCAAGTCTCGACCCTGATCCATGTTGCTCACCAATAAAGAAGTATCACCAAAATTATCGCGAATATCCCAAACTGGAACTTCATGACCAACGGTTGCCCCCATGTGGAAAACAGGCTGGAGTTTAACATCTGTTACCCCGAAAGGAATCACAGAGTGAGAATGACTGTGCACAACCGATGTGACATCGGGGCGAGCTTCATAGACACCCCCATGAATGTGGCGTTCTGCGTAAACAGTTCTATCCCTTAGATCGACCGGACGACCATCTAAATGAAATTCCATCAGGTCATCAATTTCGATAACACCCGGCGCTCTCGACCTAGCCATAATATATTTCTCTTGATCAAGCGGATGCCTAACACTTACGTGTCCGAATGCATCACAAATGTTTTCTTGATCTAGAATACGGTTGGCAATAACTAAGTTGAGCATCGCCTCCTGAACACGATCTTCCAATGCACCCTCCTTAAATCGCCGACAGTGGAAAACTAATTTTTGCTTGAATAGCGCCTCTGGACACAAATCAGACCCGACTCAACATCCAATGGTCTATTAAAATTAGAGAATGCCCTTCAAAAAAGACTCCGTCTTAGCCCAGCTATCATCTCTCGCTGCTTCACTAAATCTCTCCGGGGCAAGAAAATTTTGGAAAGCATGACCCGCACCATCATAACGATGAAACACATGTTTTATAGCAAGTCTATCTAGTTCAGCTCCAATTTTATCGACATCTTCAGGAGACGGATTAACATCGTCATTTCCAAAGAATGCCAAAACCTCTGCTTTTAAATCGACGAGGCGATCAAATGGAGTAGGCGCACTATCATCCCCCCAAGGTTTAAACATATTTCCAGAATAATAGGGAACGCATGCTTTGAATTGTGGGTGAGTGCTCGCCCCGAGAAATGCCATACGACCCCCCATGCAATGTCCGGTGATACCTAACCGATCCATATCCACTGTGCATGAACCCTGCATCCATTCAAGCGTTGCACTAATATCTTTAATAATTTCTGGATCTACCGGAAAAGGGTTCTTTTCTGGAGGCTCTTCAGCTGGAGGCCAATGATATACATCTGGTGCAGCTGCGGCAAACCCTGCCGATGCAAGATCGTCGAGGACTTTGATTGTGAACTCGTCAAAACCGCCGCGATGGAACATCACAACCACTCCAGGATGAGGTCCCGCTCCCCCCGGAAACGCATAAGCGATCCTCATAGGAACTTGGTCTACTTGAACTTCAGAGTATTCTGCCATTGGGTCGCCTTCTTTAAAATGACACATTTTGTAGAATTATAAACACTATTAGGGCTGGCCTTTTTGGTCAACGCGAGGCACTTTTACATCCCGGTATTTCGAAAACTCTTGGATTATAAACGGAAAGCAATGATGGCAGAAAATGGCAATCAACCGTCTTGGCTAAAACCAGTTGTCGATTACGGACCACTAGTGACTTTTTTTGTGACGTACTACCTGGAGGATCTTTTCTTCGCGACAGCGGCTATTATGGTAGCGACTGTAGTGGTCATTCTTCTGTCGTTATTGTTCACCCGTAAGGTTCCAACCATGCCGCTCGTTACGGCAATAGCGATCGGGATATTTGGAGGGCTGACCCTTTTCCTGAAAGATGAAACATTTATAAAAATGAAGCCAACAATAGTTGAAGTAATAATCGCAGGTATCCTTTTTGGGGGATTGTCTTTCAAAAAATTATTTTTAAAAAACCTAATGGGCAGCGCTCTCCCGATGACTGATGAAGGGTGGCGCAAATTAACAACTCGTTTTGCTTGGTTTTCTATCGGCCTTGCGATCTTGAATGAAATAGTCTGGCGAACTCAAACAACAGAAATTTGGGTCAATTTTAAAGTTTGGGGGCTACTGATACTCACGTTTCTTTTCATCTTTTCACAAATGCCGCTCATTCAACAACATAGCTTGAAAGATCAATCCGCAAACGAAGAGAGTTAGAAGATCCGTGACTAAACCAAAAACATTACTTGATAAGATATGGGAGCGTCATGAGATAACGATCAATCCAGCCGGTCAGTCTCTCCTATTTATCGACCGCCACTTTTGCCACGAATTATCCTTTCACGCTTTCAACATGCTTGAAAAGCGAAAAATAAGGGTTAGGCACCCCTCTCGAACAATCGCGGTGGCCGATCATTACACACCAACGACCGGAGAAAAAGCTAGTGATTTCAAAAGCTCAGATAGGTTTGAACTTTATAACACTTTGAAAAAAAATGCTCTCAACCACGATCTAGATTTCTTAGGCCTCGGTGATCAAAGAAGGGGAATCATTCATGTAATTGGCCCTGAGCAAGGCTTTTCACTACCCGGGACCATTATCGTTTGCGGAGACTCTCATACTGCGACACATGGTGCATTAGGCGCCCTTGCCTTTGGCATCGGTGCCTCAGATGTCAGCCACGTCCTCGCCACTCAAACGCTTTGGCAGCCAAAACCAAAGAAAATGCGAGTAATCTTGAAGGGTTCTCGACCGCCGTATGTGTCTGCTAAGGACATAATCCTCTCAATTATCTGTCATATAGGGGCTGCCGGAGGAACGGGTCATGTTATTGAATACGCGGGACCGATAATATCTAGCTTATCGATTGAAGAAAGATTAACCGTCTGCAACATGTCCATTGAGGCTGGAGCTCGCGCGGGAATGATTGCACCTGATGAAACCACGTATAATTGGATTCAAGGTCGTCCACATGCACCAAAAAACGATACTTGGAGAGAGGCTCTAATCGCTTGGACGCAGTTAGGAACAGATGAAGGTGCCGTGTTTGATAAGGAGCACGAAATTGACGGACAACTTATTACCCCGATGGTTACATGGGGGACTAGCCCGGAGGATGCACTCCCAATTACCGGCCACGTGCCCGATCCGCTTAAAGAAACCAATATAGACAAACGCGCAAACTTAGAGAGAAAACTGGACTATATGGGCTTGAAGCCTGGAACCTCACTTGAAGACATTACTGTCGACAACGTTTTTATAGGGTCTTGCACTAACAGCCGAATCGAGGATTTAAGAGAGGCCGCAGCGGTTGCAAAAGGTAGAGCCGCCTGTGTTCGCGCCATAGTTGTCCCTGGATCTGGTTTGATAAAAAAACAAGCCGAAAATGAAGGGCTTGATAGAATTTTTATTGAAGCTGGTTTTGACTGGCGTCCTGCTGCAGGTTGTTCAATGTGCGTAGGCGTCAATGGTGACTTGGTCTCACCTAGACAGCGTTGTGTTTCAACTTCCAATCGTAATTTTCGTGGACGCCAGGGTCCTGACGCCCGGACTCACCTGACCGGGCCTGCAATGGCGGCAGCGGCAGCGGTAACTGGAAAACTTACAGACGTAAGGTCACTTCGAAGAAATTAAAATGATCCCTTTTAAAATCCTAAAGGCTCTGGCAGCACCCATTAACCAGGATAACATTGATACAGACCAAATCCTGCCCGCCAGGTTTCTCATGATGCCGAGGGATCAGAGGTATGGTACCTATTTATTTCGAGATTTGCGTCAAGATAATAATGGTTTGAAAATCCCAGATTTCTTCCTGAATCAAAAAAAGTTTGCCGAAGCACAAATTATTGTGGCTGGTCGTAACTTTGGCTGCGGTTCCTCTCGAGAGGGGGCGGTGTTCACGCTAGTAGACTCCGGATTTCGGTCTGTTATTGCACCAAGTTTCGGCGATATTTTTTACAATAATTCATTTAACAACGGTTTATTGCCCGTTGTATTGCCTGAAACGCTCGTAAAAAAGCTACAACAATTTTTGATTAACGAAGCTACACCTGAGATTACCATTGACCTTGAAACCCAACAGGTATTTTGCGAAGCGACATCCTTGGCAAAATTTGATATTGATCCCCATCGGAGAGAGAGACTGCTTAAAGGTCTAGATATGATCGATTATACCCAGCAATTTAGGGAAGCTATAAACCGCTACGAAAACGACTACTTGGCTGATAAAAAATGGTTGTGAAGCGTTGACAAAAAAAGGCCTGTTACTAGCAATCCTCCTCCTCTCGCTGCTATTTTTCGCCGCAATTATTGCCGTCGCAGCGTGGATGGGTCTGGAAGAAACAAAAATTTCTCTCCACGGCTTCTTAGCCCTTGGGTTGGGCGTATTTGCTACATTCGGATTAGGCGCCGGTTTGATGTTTCTGGTTTTTTATAGCCACCGTAGGGGTTATGATGATGAGGCTGATGAATGGAGGAAAAAGGACCCCTAGCAACCGACTAATTTGGGTATTTTAGTCCAACAATAATGCAAAATCTCCGGGATAGACAAATAAGTCTTCAGCAACCCGGACATAAAAATCGTCCGTAGAGACAAACTGCTAATTGGGCCTCGTCGCGACCGAGAACTGCAGGCTTGCTTGACGGGGGTCAGTGGGGATATAGGCTCAAAAGTCGAGAAAAGGGTATTTAGATGAAAAAGCTGCCGATTACATTCGCTTGCGGACCATACGATCGCATGGAGGCACTCCGGCTTGGAGAAATTCAACCTGAAGGCATCAATCTTCGGTATATAGCGATCCAGTCTCCGCCAGAAATTTTCGCGCGCATGCTAAAAACGGGATCTTTTGATGTTGCAGAAATGTCGCTCGCCCATTACATGATCATGCGGTCCCGAGGTGATTTCCCATTCATCGCAATACCGGTATTTCCCTCGCGGGTTTTTCGACACGGTTTTATTTTCATCAACAAAAACTCAGGAATTGAGCAACCCTCCGAGCTCTCTGGAAAACGTATTGGGGTCCAGGAATATCGACAGACCGCGGGAGTTTGGGTTCGAGGAATCCTTCAACATGAGTATGGCGTGGACCTAGACACCGTCCAGTGGGTCGAGGGCGGAGTTAATACCCCAAGACCAGAGGACGAGGATATGGACCTGCGTCCACTAGGCGGAATGTCAATCGAAATAATATCAGGAGACCAGTGCCTCAGCGATCAATTAGAGGGGGGCCAGATTGATGCTTATTTCGGCGCTCGTAGACCAGACAGCTTCGATTACGGCAGAAATGTGACCAGACTTTTCCCTCACTACAGGGATGAAGAAAAGACCTATTATCAACGAACAGGCTTCCACCCAATCATGCACACGATAGTCATTCGTGAAGACTTGCATAAGGAACAACCATGGGCTGCGGAATCACTGTTCAAGGCCTGTCAAGCTTCAAAAAAATGGGCGTTAGATGCTATGAAATTTTCCGGCGCTCAAAAAAACATGCTGCCATGGCTGCACGAAGAAATTGCAGAAATGCATGCTCTGATGGGAGATGACCCATGGCCGTACGGTGTAAATCAGAACCGAGCTATGCTCGAGGCCTTTGCAGGATATCTCTCCGAACAGCATTTTCTCGAGCATGCGCCGAAGATCGATGACCTGTTCACTCCAATCATAGCGTGGACAGAGTAGGTCTTAAGGACCTGCCGTTAAATCATGAGTCATTGCTCGGACAAGCATCAACTTGCTAAGTATATTACGATGTTAAATATGAGCGAAATGGCTGAGCTAAATCAAAAATACCAGATCCCATGGTTCACCATATATTCAAGGGAAGGAGACCCACAAACCCCCTTCCCCAATATTCTTTTATAGACCTTTACTTCTTACGAGTTGCTTTTTTTGCCGATTTTTTCGATCGCTTCTTAGCTGACTTTTTAACAGCTCCACTCTTGCCCTCACCCGCTCCAATATACGGAGAGAATACTGGCTTGTAGGTCTTTTCATCAATAAATTGTCGGATGCCTTCTTGGTAGGAATCGTGGCCCCTAGCTGCATCTCTCATTTTGATTTCAGCCTGCTTTGCCACGAGGTAGTCTGCTGCAGCATTCCAATGCATATTTTGGGTGGCGCGAATAGCGTGCTTTGTTCCTCTCAAAACATTTTGGTTCTTTTGGAGCAGTTCCCTCGCTAACTTCAATGTCTCGCGTTTTAGGCTTCTTTTCGGAACCGAAAAGGTTACTAACCGCATCGCGGCAGCTTCCTTCCCATTAAAAGGCCGTCCAGAACAAGCATAGTACATAGCGTCTCGGGGGCTTACGGTATCAGACATCATCTTTGATACCATGCCACCCGGCAAAATTCCCCAGTTTACCTCAGAGAGACTAAAAACTGCATCATCTGCGGCAATTGCAAAATCGGAGCATATGCAATGCGTAAAAGCCCCACCAACACAATATCCATTGATCATTGCAATGGTTGGCTTGTCATACATCCATAGGAGGTCACTTCGCCATCGGCTATTCGCACCTGCTTCAGCTTTTGCCCCTGGATTACCATCCGTCTCTCTGAAGTATTCTTTTAAATCCTGACCCGCGCTGTAGGCGGTTCCTGCACCCGTGAGAATTACAATTTTTGTATCTGGATCAACCTGGAGCGCTGTCATAATTTCCATCATTTCTCGATGAAAAGTTGGGCTCATCGCATTCCGTTTTTCCGGACGATTAAAAGTTACCCAGGTAATGCCATCTTTTTGTTGGTCAACTTTCACACAAGTGAATTTCTTTGTCAGCATAGATCTCTCCCCCTAAAAATTTTATGTCAAATTATTTTTCCAAACTGGCCTTATATCTATCGCTCTCACGCCCTTGCCTCTCTCAAGAACCATTAATGGATTTATTTCTATCTCCGATAGAACCTCCCTGTGATCGAGAAAAAACCCGCACAATGCCATAACGTTCTCAACAAGTGCGTCCACATCTGGTGCGGGCTGCCCCCTGAATCCATCAAGGATTTTAGACCCTCGCAGTTCGGATAGCATGGCACGAACCTCCGGTTCGTCAACCGGAATAAGCCTTAAGGAAACGTCTTTTAAAATTTCCACAAAAACTCCGCCCAAACCAATAACCAAGAGAGGACCAAAATCGGGGTCATCGCGAAGCCCAACTAACATTTCTGTCCCAGCGACCATCTCTTGCACCAAAAACCCCGAAATATTTTCTTTTCCAATACTCTCAATCAAATCTTCCGCTTGGCCTTTGACTGCTTCTCGATCTTTGAGACCCAGCCGCACGCCACCTGCTTCAGTTTTATGACTTATGGTGTCTGAGGTAATCTTTATCGCGACCGGAAAACCTATACCCGCCGCAAAGTCAGCGGCTTGCTCAGGACTGCGGGCTATCGCATGATTCGGCGTCCTGATGCCCGCTATTGAGAGTGAGTCTGATAGATTTTCGTTACACAATTTACTGTCAGGGATCGGAGAGAAAAGCTCAGGAATACCCCGCCGTCGAGCCTCACCGTAATTTATAAGGGCTTTGGCTGCCCGCACAGTTTGAGGTATTCCAAAGAGAAAAGGAATCTGGGCAGCCTCCTGAAAAATTCGATACTTGTCATCAGCATTTTCACTCATCCGCACCAGCCCAAGGACGGGCTTACCGGTTTCATTTTTTAACTTTATATAATGCTGATGGGTTTCCTCCGAGTCTGTGGGTAGGGGCAGCCGACCTTGCAAAGCCACGATATCAACACCGGGATCTGCCGCAAACAAACCGCATAGATTTATAAACCTCTCAACGTTACCCGCTAGCCGAGTTCCTGCATCCATAGGATTATGCACATCGACATCATCTGGTATGATCTCCTCCATTTTTTTTATGGTATCCTGGGAAAGAGCGGCTAGCACTGCGCCCTCCTCCTCTGCCGCATCGATAGATAGACCCACAGCGCCACCCGAAGACGTCACCACGGCCAAGCGATTGCCTGTCGGATATCGCTTCTGTTGGAAAGCAAGACACATTTCGACCATATCATCCAAATTGCTTGCTCGCGTTATGCCGAACCTGCGGCATGCAGCCATAAACACGTCATCATCAACCGCTACAGCCCCTGTATGTGTTTTAGCTTGCTCTTTTCCCATTTCAGAGCGGCCCAGTTTAACCAGAATTAAAGGTTTTTCTGCTCGAAAAGCTTTCTCTGCCGCCGCAATAAACGCCTGAGGCCGCCTAATACTCTCCAGCATTCCCACGATAATCTCTGTGTCGGGATCACCTGCCAAAAAATTAATATAATCCGCACAGTCGAGACCAAATTCGTTGCCACAAGAGACTGCATAAGAGAATCCTAAACCTCTCTGAGCCGCCCGCGCGAACCAATAACCAAGAGTGCCACCCGAGTGAAAAACTCCACCAACTTTGCCAAGCTTCAAATTTCGTAGGCGGCTCGTAGGGTATTGAAGGATTTTTTGGGGCAAAGAAAAGGTGCCCATGCAATTTGGTCCACAAACCGATAATTTAGCGTCGGAGATCAAACCACTCAGCTCCTCGCCCCGCTCGGCACCAATCTTTTTTCGCCCTTCACCAAAACCAGCAGAAAAGATTGTCGCGGCCCTGAGACCATTAGCAATGCCATCTCGCATCACAGTATTAACAAATTGCGCCGGCACCAAAACAGCCGCGTGCTCCACCGACTGAGGTAGCGCTCCAAAATTGGGATACACTCTCTCCCCCCAAAGCTCATCTCTTTGGGGGTTAATCAAATAAGTTTTTACTGGCATGCCTGCATCTCTAAGATTCTGATACAAAACCCGGGACCAGCCCTCTCCGCCAGTCTCGGATGCCCCGACTATTGCCATTGATTTGGGTTTCAGAAGAGGTTCAACGTCTCGAAACATCGCTCTTTCTTGTCCTCGTTATTTGTATCATCCGCATTCAGACGCTGGGGAGATTTTCCCAATTCCACACCTTGCGGCCTCGGCAGCCGCTCTGGCTTGTGACAACCACCACGGTAAGGGCCAATATCTTGCGCGTTGCCAATCACCGTCCCACTCTCATCGAGAGCTTCGGCCACCGACATAAACATTGTCCTTCCTCCACCCATCTTTCGAGCTTCAATTGTTATTTGACTGCCGGGTCTGCCAGCGGCGACAAAGTTCACGCTTAAGTTTACAGTGGCCTCAGAACGGTAATTTTCAGGCACAGTGCAATAAATCGCCGAGTGGGCTATGTCAGTGTCAAGCTTAGTTGCGAGGCATCCACCGTGTATAACTCCTGTGCCGTTTAAATTCTGATCTGTAAAATCAAACTCGATCACGCGACGGTCCAATTCCCACTCAACAAGTCTTATACCAATATGCTCCGCAAACGCCCCAAATTCTGTAAGCGTTGGTCGAGCAGGCGGCAAATTCTCTATTTGAACGGACATTCTTAATCACCGTATTGCCGCAAAATCTGCCTTGCCAAAGCCATCTTTAAAATTTCGGTAGGGCCCTCAGTTATAACCATGCTGCGCTGATCCCTAAAAAACTGCTCAATTGGTAGATCTTTAGCTAGGCCCATCCCACCGTGGATTTGCATGCACCGGTCTGCGGCTTTGAAGGACCTCTCATCGCCGAAATATTTACACATATAGGACTGTTTTCGGACGTCCTCACCATTATCAGCCCTCCAGGCTGCATCGTAAACCATAAGCCTCAATTGATGGAGATCCTGAAACATATCGACGATCATGTTTTGAACTGTCTGACGCTGGGACAATTTTTCTCCAAAAGTGCTCCGTTGTTGAGCGTAGGAACAAGCGAGCTCAAGACAACGCTCGATAACACCAATACCCCGCGCGCCATGCCTGAGCCGACCCTCTGTCAGCCAGCTTTGGGCAGCACGCATACCATCTCCCTCATCGCCTACGCGTTGATCGATGGATACACGAACATCCTCAAATGCTATTTCCCAAGGTTTATCTGAAATCATTAAATCTTGCTGCCGAATCCGCTTTATTCCTGGAGTGTCCATTTCTGCAAGAAATACCGTGAGGCCACCCCTGGATCCTTTATTACGATCTGTTGCGGTAACAATTTGCGCAAAATCTGCATCTCCAGCGCCAGTTATCCAGCGTTTATAACCGTTGATAATATAATGATCTCCATCGCGGACGGCTGTCGTCCTCATGCCGCCTGGGTCTCCACCAGCATCTGGTTCACTTTGACAGAAACAACTCTTTTTCTCTCCGGATATAACTGGATAAAGCCATCGCTCTTTTTGCTCCTCATTGAGGGTATACAAAATGGGACTTACCCTCGGCCCAAAGATTGACGCATTACGCGCTGGAATGGCAATTGTGCGGGCCATTTCTTCCCACATCACGGCTTTTGATAAGTGACCTAAACCTAAACCTCCATATTCTTCGGGCACATCAAACATCCAGAGCCCCAAACCTCTGGCCTTTTCTTCGAGTTCCTTTTGAATACCCGGGAAAAATTCAGTACCGTCATTCGTCTTACGTTCGATTGGTATGAGTTCACTGTCTACAAAGCGTCGGAGGTTATCCTTCAACATTTGTAATTCTTCAGGTAGGTGAAAATCCATATTTCTCCCCTTCTTTAACGGTTTAGATCAACGACAACCCGCCCGGCGATTTGTCCTGCCAAGATTTTATCAGCCAAATCGGGTAACTCCTCTAGCCCCACGATCTGCGTGATATTACCCACTGCCTGGCTGGGTATGTCCTTAGCAAGTCGGGCCCAAGCCTCTTTGCGTCTTCCGATTGGACACATAACTGAGTCAACACCAAGAAGATTGACACCTCTTAGCAGAAAAGGGATTACTGTTGTGGCCAAATGCGCACCTCCCGCGAGACCACAAGCAGCGACGCAGCCTCCATGCTTTATTTGGGTTAGCACATTAGCCAACATCTTACCCCCAACGGCATCTATGCACCCCGCCCAATATTCGCCTTGCAGGGGTCTTTTGGGCTCGATCATCATCTCAGATCTGTCGATTATTTTGTCCGCGCCCATAGCCTCTAAGCGATCAGACAGGTTCATTCGACCGGTAACAGCGTGAACCTCATAGCCATTCGCTTTGAGAATTGCTATCGCGATACTTCCCACCCCGCCATTTGCACCGGTGACAAGGACGGAACCTTTTTCAGGTCTCATGCCGTGATCCTCCAATGCCATGAATGCCAACATGGCAGTGAAGCCTGCCGTGCCGATTGCCATTGCTCTTTTTGGTGACAGGTTATCAGGCATTGGGACCAACCAATTTGGATCCACCCTGGCCTTCTGAGCAAATCCGCCCCAGTGGCTTTCTCCGACCCGCCAACCGGTCAAGACAACTTGATCGCCGACTACATAATCGGAGTTTTTAGAGTTTTCGACCGTACCTGAAAAATCAATCCCCGGGATGTGAGGATAATTTTTTACCAGCCTTCCTAAACCGTTTAGGATCAATCCATCTTTATAATTCAATGTGGAGTGCGAAACAGCAACGGTCACATCACCTTTGGGTAAACTGTCTTCATCCAGTTTCTGAACAGAGCCATGGACCCCGCTCTCCCCCTTTTCCAGGACCAAAGCCTGAAACTGTGTGGCCATCACGCCACCTCCCTTACTTTATTTTTATTAGCAACTTTAAACTTTAGCATAAATACAGGTCAACTTTACGGGTAGCTCCGTTGACAAGTCTTCTCTGCGCCCGGATCATTAAAAGATTGCTTGGAGGTCTCATGGAATATCCCCTTTCAGAAGAACATCGTATGTTCCGAGAAACAATGCAGCGGTTTGTAGATGAGGAAATGATCCCATTCGAACTAGAGACTTGCGAAGGAGGTCAACTCAAACCTGAATGGAGAGACAAATTTCATTCCCGGGCCAAAGACCTAGGCATTTGGAAGATGGAGGTTCCAGAGGAATATGGTGGCGTAGGAGCCGATCTTATGTCCCTCGTGATCGTTTGGGAACAATTAGGCCGCACAATCGCCGTCCCCACCCGGGGCCTAGGTGGGATCATGGGACCTCAAGTCCGTGCCCCCCTGTATGAGCTATCTGAACCGATGAAAGAAAAATATCTTTATCCTGTCCTAGATGGCAAAAAAACAGCCTGCTTCGCCCAAAGTGAACCCGATGCCGGCGGAGACCCAGGTAGCATGCGCACGGCAGCGGTACGGGACGGTGACAAGTATATTATTAACGGCACAAAGAGATGGATGACCGGCGCTGAGGAAGCCGACTTTGCCCAGCTTTTAGCTGTCACCGACAAAGATAGAGGCTCTCGGGGCGGTATCTCTCTTTTTCTGGTTGATATGGACTCACCGGGTGTAAAAATTACTGCTAAATATAACACGATGATGGGTGACCAGCCGTGCGAGATTCATTTTGATAATGTCGAAATACCCATAGAGCATCGAGTCGGTGAGGAGGGCGAGGGATTTGGTCTGGGACAGAGGTTCCTAGCACACGGACGCTTGAAACATGGCGCGAGAGGCGTTGGCACAGCTCAGAGGTGTCTCGACATGATGTGCACATATGCCAAACAAAGGGAGACATTTGGACAAAGGCTCTCAGATAGGCAGGCTATCCAGTGGTTAATTACAGATACTCATGTTGAGACACAGGCAGCCCGTCTGATGGTTTACAACGCCGCAGATATGGCATCGCGAGGTCAACTCGATCGAACTGACGGGTTTATACAAAAAATGTATGCGGATGAGCTTGGGTTTAGGGCAGCTGATCGCTGCATGCAGGTCCATGGCGGAATTGGACTAACAACTGATCTTCCGATAGAGCAATTTTGGCGCCAGGCACGGTCCTTCAGGATAACAGAGGGGCCAACTGAAATAATGAAGTGGGTAATCGCTCGAAATATTCTCAGAAATTACGACTGATTTGGACAATTAAGTTCGATAGCTAGGGTCTATCCGGTCCATCTTTCGAACAAGCGCCGGCCATGTTGGATGCATATCAGTCCTGTTATTGTTAGGTATCCAACTCTGTGCCGCCGATTTCTTCAGGACCTCTTCAGATGGCACGTCAAGTTCTGTCCCGCCGGCCATCGCAGCAAGTTGGGATCTGCAGGCCTTCTCGAGATTGTACATCAAATAAAATGCTTCGCCCAAATTTCTGCCGAGGGTCAAAAGACCGTGATTTTTGAGAATCATGGCAAACTTATCACCGAGGTGTTGGACAATACTCTCCCGTTCTTCTACCTCAAGTACGACACCTTCATAATCGTGGTAGGCAATATTGTCGTAAAAGCGGATTGCGGCCATTGATAGAGGTAAAAGTCCGCATTTCTGGGCCGATACAGCCATACCTGCTTCTGTATGGGTGTGGATCGCACAGGTCACATCCTTTCTCGCGGCGTGAATAGCGGAATGAATCACATAGCCTGCCTGGTTGATTTCAAATGGGCTATTAATCACTTTTTTGCCCTCCAAATCTATTTTTACCAAGCTGGATGCGGTTACTTCATCGTACATCATCCCATAAGGATTTAGCAAAAAATGTTCTTCTACACCTGGGACACGAAGAGAAATATGATTTGCGATAACATTCGTCCAACCGTAGTAGTCAACGATCCGATAAGCGCAGGCTAAATTGACCCGAGCTTGCCACTCCTCCTCACTGACCTTTCCCTCTAGGGATGGTATGTCGATGCTAAAGGCTCCGTCCATAATTTGCTCCACTATCCACTTTTGACGATAGCTTACACACAGGCATCCTCAATTCAAATGCCATATAAATATCTAAATAGCGGATCCGATCAGTAAACTTCTTAAAACTACGCAAGTTTAGAGGACCTCTTTAGGTCTTTAAATTCTTCTGGTCCAATTTGGTTAGAGGAAAAATTTATGGCAATCTCTTTCCAGACGGGGGCTTCTGCATTTGACCGCAAGTACAAATCAAGTCTAACGCCTTAGGGAAGGTGTTCTACTGAAGACGATATTTCGAAAAAAACAAACCTGGGGAGAGAAATTTTATGGGAAGACTGGACGGGAAAGTAGCAGTTGTAACCGCAGCAGGAGGATATATTGCCGGGGCAACTGCACGTGTTTGGGGTCGTGAAGGTGCATCCGTAGTTTGTGTAGATATAGCTGAAGAAAACGTAAAAAAAACCGCCCAAGATATCAATGACGCCGGTGGAAAAGCGATAGCCATTGTCTGCGACGTTACAGACGAAGATTCCGTGGCAGCCGCTTGTGCTAAAGCGAAAGAGTCCTACGGGCTTATAACGTGTTTAATGAACGCTGCAGCCGGCCAAGACAAAAAAGCCCGTGTCCATGAAACAGATATCACAGATTACCGACGGGTTCTCGACATAAACCTCACCGGAATGGTGATCATAGCCAAACATTGTCTTATTCAAATGCTCGAAGCAGGGATTGGGTCTATCGTAAATATCTCATCAATATACGGCATGGTGTCGCCTAAAGAACGAGCTGTATACGCCACCTCCAAGGGTGGAATCCGCATGCTCACAAAAAATATAGCCATTGATTATGCGGCGGATAATATCCGTTGTAATTCGATTATGCCTGGTCCTATTCAAACCCCGAGACTGCTCGTTCGGAATCCATCACTTGAGGCAGTTCTAGAACGTCACGGTCCCAGACTCCATATAGGGCGACTGGGCCAACCTGAAGAAATTGCTGCAGCAGCCCTATTTCTTGCAAGTGATGAAGCTTCATATGTCTCAGGGACTGATATGACCGTTGATGCAGGCTATACATCTTATTAAACCCGATTAATGTCAGAATACTTGCAACCGAAATCCCTCGAGGAGGCATTATCAGCGCTGTCTCAACATGCATACACGCCACTGGCAGGAGGCACCGATTTCTATCCTCCGAGATCGGCTCAAATAATAAAGGATCCCATTCTCGATTTGTCGAAAATCAGGTCGTTACAAATTATTGAGGAACGAGCAAACGATTACCGAATTGGAGCTACAGCGACTTGGTCAGACATAATTAACGGTGATCTACCTGAGTTATTCGATTGTCTGAGGCTTGCTGCAAGGGAGGTAGGTGGGAAGCAAATACAAAATATCGGCACCATCGCCGGCAATATTTGCAACGCTTCACCTGCTGCCGATAGCATTCCACCGTTACTGGCGCTTAACGCCAAAGTCGAGTTAGAGAGCATAGGGAGAATTCGCACGGTTAATTTAGATGAGTTCATAACGGGGAATAGAACAACCCTGAGGAAAGCTGATGAACTCGTGACAGGGATTACAATTCCCCGGCCAAAGCAACCATGTGTATCGACTTTTTTGAAACTTGGGGCCCGTAAATATCTTGTGATATCGGTCGTAATGGTGGCTGTTATTTTAGAGGTGGATGTTCACCGCATCATTACTTCGGCACGCATTGCCGTTGGATCCTGCTCCCCAGTAGCGCAAAGACTTCCCCAACTTGAAGATGACCTCATTGGAAAAAAAGTTGGATCAAACTTTTCAGAAACGCCCTCACACGAGCATCTATTATCCCTAACCCCCATCGACGATATTCGATCTAAGGCTTTATACCGCAAAGATGCTGCCTTAACGCTAGTGATCCGCGCTTTAGAGGAATTGGAAACAAAGCTCTCATGATTACACTTGATGTAAACGGAAAACTGCATGTCATCGAGGCGCGACCGTCAGATCGTTTATCGGATGTCATAAGAAACGAAATCGGGCTCACGGGGACAAAAATAGGTTGCAACGCTGGAGATTGTGGTGCCTGCACCGTGCTAATCGATAGCCAACAAACCTGTGCCTGCATGGTATCTGCCGCCAGGGCGCAGGGATCGAAAATAATGACTGTTGAAGGTCTCGCCAAGCAGGGGCAGTTAAACGCGTTGCAAAAATCATTTCACGCATTCGGAGCAGCACAGTGCGGAATTTGTACCCCAGGAATGCTTATGGCCGCTACTGCTTTACTTCAACACAATCCCTCACCAACGGAAGAAACCATTAGAGATCACCTTGGGGGAGTCTTATGCCGCTGCACAGGCTACCAAAAAATTATTCAAGCTATTCTGAATATCAAAACAATCGATAATGCTGGTGTCGTGGACCCGGGGGTCGGTTCGGCAGTAGGCGCGCGCGCGGCTAAAATCGATGGAATTCAAAAATTAACAGGAGCCGAAAAATTTGGCGATGATGTTGCGCCAAAAAGCTCCTTGTGGATCCGAGCAGTCAGATCTCCTTTTTGGCGAGCAACCTTCGAAATTGGTGACCTTCAAAGCTTTGTTAAAAACACAAGCGGACTTTTGGATATCCTTACGGCGAGAGATATCCCTGGGAACAATGGCTTTGGTATTTACCCTGATGTAAAAGACCAACCAGCCTTGGCAGATAAAACAGTTCGATATCGCGGTGAACCCATCCTGGCTTTAGTCGGAGAGCACGATGCTATTTATTCTATAGACGACAATGACCTTCCTATCTTATGGTTTGAAGAGGAACCACTTCAGGGTTTCGATAAACCTCTAGCGGAGGGAGCTGACCTCATCCACCCAAGCAAGCCTGGGAATATTTTGGCGGAAGGGTGCGTGATAAAAGGTGATGCGCTGGCCTCATTAGAGAGCAGCCCTATCATCGCAGAGGGTAGTTTTAAAACCGGTTTCGTGGAGCATGCTTATATCGAGCCGGAAGCGGGTTGGGCTCAACGTGTCGGAGATCGGATCGAAATCTATTCAAGCACCCAATCTCCCTACATGGATCGAGATGAGGTCGCCCAACTCCTCGGAATAGAAAAAGAGAATGTACGTATAATACCCTCGGCTTGCGGGGGTGGCTTTGGCGGCAAACTTGATCTATCCGTCCAAACTTTTCTGTCAATCGCGGCCTGGAAACACAAGTTGCCAGTTAGGATGGTATATGACCGCAAAGAATCCATGACTGCGACCACCAAAAGACACCCGTCTCGAATAATGGCACGATACGGCTGCGACGAGAACGGTTCGCTAACAAGCTTTTTTTTTGACGGTGACTTCAACACGGGAGCGTATACTTCATGGGGGCTAACGGTTAAGGATCGGGTCCCCATTCACGCGTCTGGCCCGTATTACGTACCGGCTATTAAAGCCAAATCTCGGGCAACCTTCTCTAACGAGCCGGTTGCAGGCGCATTTCGTGGTTTTGGCGTTCCTCAAGCAGCAATCGCCCATGAAGCTCTTATTGATGAATTGGCGGAAAAAACGGGCCAAGACCCACTTGAATTCCGACTAAAAAATGCGATCCGTAAAGGGCAAGAAACCAGCACCGGTCAGGTTTTAAAAAGTGTGGGACTCGTGAAATGTCTGAAGTCTCTCCGGCCGGGGTGGCAAAAAGCTCGGGCGGAAGCAGTTGCATTTAATGCTGCCTCATCAGGACCTTTCCGGCTCGGAGCTGGCATAGGATGCATGTGGTATGGCTGCGGCAACACCTCACTTTCGAACCCATCATCCATTAGAATTGGCATATCTGCAAATGGTCGCATCACCCTCTACTCTGGAGCGCAGGATATCGGCCAAGGGACTAACACCACAATGGTTCAAGCTGCAGCTGATGCTCTCGGTGTGCCGATGAGCCAAATTGAGATCGTTTGGGGAGATACAGATAAGACACCCGACTCCGGAAAAAGCTCCGCCTCGCGCCAAGCCTATGTGTCAGGAAACGCCACAAAATTAGCTGGAGAAAATCTGCGATCACAAATTCTGCGTTTGGCGAATGCCGGTCCTGATGCACGACTAGATGTTCGAAACAGTTGCATTTTGGTGCATGACAAAGAGACAATCCATGAAATTGATTTAGCAGCTCTAAGAAATCCAGAGAGTGGAGATGTCTTGTCAGGTTCCGGCTATTTTGATCCTCCCACAACAAGCCTAGATTCTCACGGGCAGGGGGAACCTTACGGGACATACGGATTTGCAGCACAATTGGCATTGGTTAAAGTCGACTGTGCCCTAGGAACAGTGCGAGTGCTTCGGATCGAGGCAGCCCACGATGTAGGGCAGACACTTAATCCGATCCAAGTGGAAGGACAGATAGAAGGAGGCACAGCGCAAGGAATAGGGCTAGCGCTAATGGAGGAGTATGTCCCAGGAAAGACAGAAAATCTTCATGATTATTTGATCCCTACTATAGGCGACATTCCTTCAATGAAAATTTTTATAATTGAGAACCCCGAACCTTCCGGACCCTGGGGAGCAAAAGGCATTGGTGAACCTGCATTGTGTGCGACCGCTCCAGCGATCTTTGGCGGGATTTATCAAGCAACAGGTATTCGAGTGCGAGAGGCCCCTTGCACACCGGACCGTCTTCAAGCAGAACTGGTCCAATCGGGGATCTATGGCCCCCCGTAAATTTTAAGCGCAATTAATAGTCAATCTTACTCAATAGGAAATCAGGGTTCGGGAAAAATGAGAATTCAATCAGGTATTTTACTCTTCCTCTCAATGATTTTGTTTGCGTTCCCGGCTAAGGCTGAGAAGAAACCGAAACCTGTGCCCGGTGAGATCGAAATTACAGCAGCCTGGGCACGCGCTTCAGTCAGCAAAAATGGTGCAGCTTATTTAACTATTCAAAATCACGGAGATAGAGCCCACCTCCTCATCGGCGCCGAGACTCCACTGGCAAGGAAGGTTGAGATCCACACCCACACAATGGACGGGCAAATTATGCGAATGCGGAAAACTGAAAAAATCGGTATCGCTCCCAATAAATCGATTAAAATGGCCCCAGGAGGTATCCACCTCATGCTGTTAAATCTAGAGAGAAAATTACAACAAGGAGAAGAATTTCCCCTTCTCGTTAAATTTCAATCGATTGATCCGATCAATATCAAAGTCAAGGTGGAAGGGATTGGAGCTATGCGCGGAAGTAGCGGAGAAAAAAGAGATACCAGCGGCCACAAGCAAATGAGTCATTAGCAGGGAAACACAAAGTTCAGGGAGGGGATTTTAGGGACTCAAGACCCAGACATCCCAGAGAAAATACTCCGCCGACGTTTCTTTGATCGACGTTTAGTTTTTTTGGAAGGATGGGAGTCGTCCGGCTCTTCACCAGATAAATACTCAAATCGTCTTCTATGTTCGGAAGATGTGCCGTACTGAACAGAAAGGCCCATCGCTCTCTTCAGAAAGAGACCCGCGTCATGTTCATCAGCAAACCCGATGGCACCGTGCAATTGAATAGCTGATTTAGCAATCTTCAACACAGCCTCTGAGGCATGGGCTTTTAATGCAGCTACCATTGCTCTTCGGCCTCGCCCCTCATCGAATGCTCTGCAAGTCTCGTATAATAAGGAGCGTGTAACTTCCAGGCCCATAGAGTCATCTGCAATTCGATGCTGAATAACATGGAAAGATCCGATAGCCCTGCCAAATTGTTCACGGGTCCCAACATAATCAAGCGTCAATTCCATTGCCCCTGTCATGACACCTAGCATTTCTGCGACATGACCAATGAGGACCCGGTCATAAATTTGCATTGCAATCTTTCCCCCCTGTTCTCGACCAGCAACGAGTGCCTCCTCTACGAGAAAGACCCCCGGAAAATCTATTTTACCTGTGGTAATGCCATCCGTGCGAGAGATCACTTCAGAGATAAGCCCAGCCCCATGCCTTGTCACCGAGAAAACCAGGGTTCCCTCTTGGGTTTCCGCATTAACCAGATAATCATCTACCAAATCTGGAATCGGAACAGCGGGAGTTTCTCCGGTGAGCTGATAACCGTGATGCTCGTTGGTGGATATTATTCCAGGGCCATGCTCTGGTGGAAAAACACTATCCCTAATTGCGGGAATGACAATTCGTTTTCCCTCCATCAGCTCGATCAACACTTGGCCAAGGCCGGTAGCTGCACGGCCATTGGATATTGCCCAAGCCGATACTGCCATTTCAGCAATTGGTTCAGTCATCAGGCCCGCACCAGCAGCTTCCATTACTAAGGCAAGCTCGGTTAGTCCTAATCCCAATCCTTTCCGGCTGGGAGAGACTAGCAATCTAAACCACCCCTCTGCAGCAGCGGCCTCTAATCTTCCGCGATCGAAGCCTACTTCTTGTGCCGAGTTCGCCCGAAAGGCAGCCGGACCCCCGTTTTTTTTTACAAATGCTCGGGCGCTCTCACGAAGTATCTTTTGATTCTCATGTAGAATTAAATCCATACCTTTTAGGTTAGAAGCATCCTTAGGATCTAGCAATGCGCCTCCATTGACAGCAAGGACCGAATTTTAAAAAAATAAGATCTTTTCCGACAGGAGTCGGTGGTCTTCATGGAACCGATCAACTTCATCGCCGATGACAAAAAAAATATAATTTTTCGAGAAGAAGTTCGTTCATGGCTGAGAGAGAACTTGCCCGATAATCTTAGGGGTTGGGCAACACGACCGCCCCCGGGGTTATTTCAGTCATGGTATAAAAAAGTTTATCAACGGGGGTGGATCGCGCCACATTGGCCAAAAGAATATAGCGGCACGGATGCAAGTGTCGACCAACAGCTAATCTTGCAGGAAGAGTTTGGACGAGCAGGTCCACAGGTGCTATCGCGCCAAGCGCTGAACCATATCGGCCCAATTATAATGAAATTTGGAACACAAAAACAGAAAGAGTTTCATTTACCAAATATTCTGTCAGGAGAAATTTGATGGTGCCAAGGCTACTTGGAACCAGGTGCAGGTTCAGACTTAGCCAATCTCACAACAAGCGGAGTCGTAGTGAAGGACCAAATCGTCATAAACGGTCAAAAAATCTGGACCACCTAAAGCCAGCATGCAGACTGGATGTATGCTCTCTTTGGATCAACCCAACAGGTGAACCGGAAGACGGACGGCGTAACATTGGTTTTAATTGACCTCAAGAACACTCCAGGAATTACCATCAAATCCATAAAAACGATCGCGGGTGATGCAGAATTTGCTCAAGAAATTTTCGACCAGGTTAAGGTACCATTAGACAACTTAGTTGGAGAAATTGACAAAGGTTGGCCCCTTGCCGAAAGCCTCTTGGACTGGGAGAGGATTGGTAATGCAGACCCTCAAGCCGCCCTCAAGAACTTGGAAAAATACAGTAAGTCGCCAAAGTTACTCGAAAAAACGATGACCCATCCCCTAAAGATAACCAACTCAATCCCAAATTAGAGTCCTTGGACAGGCCTCAGTGTTCGCCCATGCCGTCCAACTGGCAAGCGCGAAACTTGCGATTGGCGCACAGTCATCTTTCATAAAACTTTTTCCACCGAGACCACCCAAGAACTTGCCGATCTCCCATTGGGGGCCGCAGGACCAGATGGTGCCAATTCAGCACCATTTAGGACGGAGTCTGGAGAAATTTATATCACGACGACTTGATTGCAATCGCGGCGCTTATCAATATTTGCAGGGACCAGTGAAATCCAAAGGAACGTTGTGGCAAGCGCATTCTCGGCCCTACTCAGAGCTAGATCACGCCACTCTTAATCCAAAACTGAAAACCTTCCCTCCGGCTGAAGCGCAAACACCGGCTCTTCCCGTGCGCCTCTCGCTGCCTGGTTAAAATTTACCGATGGATCCCAAAATTTCGCGTTAAACCTGCAACCTGTAACCCCATTTGAGTGCTCCGAGGCAAGCCAAACAGCCAGTGGATCCATTATGTCCACCGGTTGCAATTTTCTGCTCTCACGATCAGGCCGAGAAAGATCAGAGTCTACGGCCCCACCAGGACATATCGAGTTAATCATAATGTTCTCTGCTTCACACTCCGCTGCCCAAATCAACGTTTGAGATTCCAATGCTGTTTTAGTGACGCCGTAAGGGGAGTTGTTGGCGAAAGAAAAATTTCTTAAAGAAGTTGATATATTTAAAATCTTCCCGCCATTTTGGCTCCGAAAATATTCAACCGCCGCTCGAGCCATATTGAAAGTACCAATGACATTTACAGTAACTGTCTCCGCATAGATATCAGGGTCGGTCTCCCAAATCGGGAGTGAGTTTCCAGTTGGCGGTAATCCATGGCCTCGCATTAACCTCCTTGCATTGTTAAATAATATGTTAAGCTTACCAAACTGTGAAACCGTCTGTTTAACGGCTTCTCGGCATTGAGCTAAATTCGTGACGTCGAGGGGAAAGCCACAGGCTGCACCCGTCCCATACCTTGCATTAAGTTCATCAGCCAATTCGATACATCCATTTGGGTCAACAGAAGCGATGCCAACACGCCCCCCACACCGCGCTATGGCCTCAGCCATAGACCTACCTAAGCCGCGATCGCCGCCTGTTATGAGGGCAACGCCGCCCGCCAAATCAATCTCTGGCAGTATTACGCCAGATCTCGCTAATTCTTCTGCCATATCTTTTTCTCCTCCAACCCTGATAGCGACGAGTCTTACACAAAGGTATAAATGCGGAAATTATATCAGGGTAAACTGTTACATGACTAAATCGCCAGCACCAATTAGCAAGCGGACACTCGTCGGGATCTATTGGATGATTTTAGGTTGTGCAAGCTTCGCGGTAATGATGGCTAGCGTCAGGTATATCGGACCAGAATTAGACGCTATTGAGATTGTCTTTGTAAGAGCAATAGTGGGGCTATTTATGATTATACCTATAGTAATGCGCTCAGGCTTCGCAGCTCTCAGAACCGAACAGCTCCCATTACATGCTCTTAGAACTTTACTCGCATTTGCCGCTATGGTGACCCTTTATTATGCACTGGCGGTAACACCACTTGCGGACTCTATTTCTCTAACATTTTTAATACCCCTCTTTACAACTTTTGCTGCTGCATTTGTGCTCAGAGAAAGGGTGGATTTCGCAAGATGGTTCGCAACCGGTGTTGGATTTTGTGGTGCACTGATCATCGTTAGGCCGGGTCTAACTGACGTAAATCCTTACATTCTATTAGTTGTACTTTCATGTATATTTTACGCAGGGACATGGTCGACGATAAAAATACTGACCCGAAAAGACTCCGCCGCGGTAACCACATTTTATATGAATATATTAATGGTTCCGCTTTGTGCTATTCCGCTTTTATTCGTCTGGAGGACACCAACTTTAGATCAATTGCTTCCCCTAACTACGATGGCTTTATCTGGTTGGCTCGCCCACTTCTGCCAAGCACGGGCTTTTGAGGAGGCTGACACGAGCGCCGTCATGCCATTCGATTTCTCTCGACTGATATTCGGAGCAATCTTAGCATGGCTACTTTTCGACGAAATAGCAGACAAGTGGGTGTGGACTGGCGCCCTAATAATTTTTGCCGCTGGATATGTTACAACCCGATTGGAGGCCAAAAAACCCTGAACAACTGTTTGCCTGATAAACGATTAATGTTTTCTGCCAAACCTTAATGACTGTTTTGTAGAGCCTCCCAGACATGCTTTGGGGTCGCAGGCATCTCTACCGTTGGCGCCCCTGCACGATGCAGAGCGTCATTAACCGCGTTCATCACTGCAGGTAATGCACCTACAGTGCCAGACTCACCAACACCTTTTACACCGAGAGGGTTTCGACCAGTTGGCACCTCATTAGCCGCAATCTCAAAGTCACAAAAATCATCCGCTCTGGGCATGCAATAATCCATGAATGATCCCGAGAGAAGTTGTCCTGAGTCTGGGTCATAATTGACATTTTCCATCAGTATCTGGCTGGCACCCTGGACAATTCCTCCATGCACCTGACCATCAAACAAAATGGGATTTAAAATTGTGCCGGCATCATCAACAGCAGTATAGCGAACGATTTCAACTTCTCCAGTTTCTCTATCAATTTCAACTTCCGCGAGATGGCAACCATTTGGGTAAGTAGGCCGCTGCCCTTGACCCATCCCAAATTCACCATGCTCATATAGACCAGGTTCGATATCAGGGGGTAATTTCGATTTATTAAATGCGGTCTTGGCCACATCGGTTAAGGTTACTGCTCTGTCGGTGCCAACGACCGTAAAATTACCGTCACCGAATTCGATATCATCAGAGGCCGCCTCAAGCATGTGAGCGGCTATTCTCTTACCTTTTTCGATAATTTTTTCGGCGGCATTATGGACAGCAGAACCCACAAAAACCGCGCAGCGGGCATTGAAAGTACCCACACCTGTCGCAATTTTATCAGTATCTCCAAAGCGGTATTTGATACCTTGGTGATCTATACCCAGCTTGTCGGCTAGAACCTGTCGAAATGTTGTATCATGGCCTTGACCATGGTCCATTGCTCCACTTTGGAGCACTATGCCGCCAGCAGGGTCAAAGCGAACTTCGACATGCTCGAAGTTTGAACTGGCGACACCAGTTATCGAGTTAGACATGCCGATACCAAGAATTTTTCCACGTGCCTGCGCTTCCCGCCTACGGACGTCAACACCCACGTAGTCTCCAGCCTTCAAACAATCTTCGAAATTTCCCAAAAAGTCGCCGCAATCATATTCATCTCCTAAGCAGGTGGTGAAGGGAATAGAACCGCTATCGATGGTATTAATTCGTCGAAGTTCCGCAGGATCGATTTCAAGTTCTCGGGCAGCAACATCTATGATATTTTCAAGATAATACACCGGCTCAGGCTTCGCCCCCCCACGATACTGGGCATTAGTCATGGTATTCGTAAAAGCACCAGTTACCGTGCAGTATATTTTCTCAAAGCCGTAAACACCTGCCATGCCTCCGAAGCCGCCCGTTACTGAGCGCATATTGCGATCTGTCGAATAATAGGCGCCTATTGGCACTTTAACATCGGCCCTAATCGCCAAAAATTTATAGTCCTTATCAAGGATAAGCTGCATATCCGCCAGAGTTCCACGCGCTTGTTCATCCGTCAGGAGTCCCTCTTCTCTAGTTGCAACCCACTTAACGGGACGACCAACGACCTCCGATGCCCAAAGAACAAGGCTATATTCCGACTGACAACCACCTCGGGTACCAAAACCGCCACCCATATTGTCGCAAATAACCTGTAATTTATTGTGAGGCATGTTAAAAATTTGGCCCGCAATCATGCCGCGCACACCATGAACTGACTGCACCGTTGCTCTTAGTCTGTAACAATCTTCAAAAGAGTCATATTCCCCAATGCACCCCCGATTTTCCATCGGGTTACCTGCAACACGGCTAACGCAAACTCTGTGCTTCACGACATGTGCTGCCTTCGAGGATAGAGCGTCGACCCCCGCTTTATCTCCCTTTTGAAAAAAAAACGCCTCATTGTCTCCCGCCTCTTCCCAGATTACAGGAGCCCCGTCCGCTAACGCGTCGTCAGCAGCCACCAATGCGGGTAGCGGCTCGTAGTCGACTTCAATAAGCTCTGCCGCATCTTTTGCCTTTGCAGCACTCTCTGCGACAATAAAGGCCACTGCTTGTCCAACAAACCTCACACGGCCTTGGGCCAATAATGGCAGCGAGCAACCGAAACCGGGTGACCCATCTGAACGCTTGCCCGGGTCAGCGGGCTTTAGCGCACCCAGGCCTCGGTCCTCAAGCTCTGAGCCGGTAAGAATGGCAAGCACCCCGGGCATTGCCTCCGCCTTGGAGCTGTCAATACTTTTTAGTTTAGCATGAGCAAAAGGTGATCGTAAAACCTGGGCATAAGCCTGATTGACTACAGCAACATCATCTAAATATCGACCCTTACCTTGAAGGAGACGAAGATCCTCATCTCGAACTACCGGCTCGCCAATTCGTACCATGTTCATCTCATTTTCTCCGTAAAATCAGCAATCAGGAGTCTGTAGCCTCTTTACCCGTACCACCATCAGCAACTGCGTAAGCTATTTCTTCGTCACTCAAACCAACAATTTCCCGCAATATTTCAGTTGTGTGTTCACCAAGCAATGGGGCTCTCGTCACGTCAGAGGGTGAATCCGACAGCTTGATGGGATTGCCAATACTCAAATACGGGCCCCGCTGTGGGTGATCGACTTCTACAACTGTTCCCGTTTCTCTGAGACTTTGCTCTGTCGAGAGCTCCTTCATGGATAGGATGGGTCCACATGGGATGTTCAAAGGGTTGCAGCGTTTCATAACCTCAAACTTGTCGAGGGTCTTGGTCCATTCCTCTATCGCATCAAAGATCTGTGGGATTTTATCTAAGCGCTCTTCCGGTGCAGCATATCCCTCTGCATCTTTCCATTCAGGCTTACCGATAAGATCACAAATATTACCCCAAACTGCGGCTTGAGTAATAAAATACACGTAAGCGTCGGGGTCACTCTCCCAACCTTTACACTTTAGAATCCAGCCCGGTTGACCACCGCCAGAGTCATTTCCAGCACGCGGCGTTGCCTCCTTAAAAGGTATACCTTGACCAAACTGGCTGTACTCCTTGAGGGGCCCCCGCTCCAGGCGCTGTTGATCTCTTAATTTCACGCGGCAAAGATTCAAAACTCCATCTTGCATCGCACAGGACACGCGCTGTCCTTTGCCAGTTTGCTCACGTTGAAACAAAGCCGTGACAATACCAAGTGCGAGATGGAGACCGGTACCGGAGTCACCAATCTGCGCCCCAGTAACAATCGGAGGCCCATCAAGAAATCCTGTCGTCGAAGCGGCGCCTCCGGTGCACTGTGCAACGTTTTCATAAACCTTGCATTCTTCATAAGGTCCTGGGCCGAAGCCATTAATTGAGGCGTATATGAGACGAGGGTTGATTTGCTGAATTATCTCCCATGAGAAACCCATGCGATCGATAGCCCCGGGAGCAAAATTTTCCACCATGACATCACACTCTTCAAGAAGCCTAGTAAAAATCCTCTTACCGGACTCAGTTTTAGGATTGACGGTCACGCTCCTTTTGTTGTGGTTAAGCATCGTAAAATAAAGACTGTCAGCATCGGGAACATCACGAAGCTGTCCTCTTGTCGCGTCTCCCACGCCAGGCCTCTCAACTTTCAAAACATCCGCGCCAAACCAAGCCAATAATTGAGTACAGGTAGGACCCGATTGAACATGGGTCATATCCAGAATTTTCACGCCTTCTAGAGCTTTCATTTTTGCACCTATTCCGATTGGAATTATTTTTTCGAATCCTATTTCTTCTGTGACACAACGCTTTGAGGATTTAGATTGCCGATACGACCACTTTCGGTACCCGATCCTTCGTCAATAACAGCATTTACGAGGGATGGCCTACCAGAATCCATCGCCTCATTTACTGCTCGGGACAACTCATCTGGCGAGGTAGCGTTAAAACCAACGCCACCAAAAGCCTCCATCATCTTATCATAGCGGGCCCCTTTAACGAAGACAGTTGTAGCGACGTCTTCGCCCGCAGGATTTGTATCCGTCCCTCGATAGATACCCCCGTTATTGAAGACCACTACGCAAACTGGCAGGTTGTATCTACAAATTGTCTCTATTTCCATCCCGGAAAACCCAAATGCGCTGTCCCCCTCTACCGCAAGAACGGGCTGTCCTGTCTCTACTGCGGCAGCAATCGCCGAACCCATACCGACGCCCATAACGCCCCAGGTACCCACATCCAAACGTTTGCGGGGTTTGTGCATATCAATGATTGAGCGCGCGAAATCAAGAGTATTTGCCCCCTCATTGACCAAAATAGCATCGGGTCGCTCTGAAATGATATTTTTGAGAGCACCTAAGGCACCATGATAGTCCATTGGCACATTGTTGTTTTGAAGACGAGGTGCCATACGCTCTATATTAGCATCCCGTTTTTCCGAAACCGAGCTGAGCCATTCTTTCGGCGGTGCAGCCCATTCATCTCCGATTCTGGCCAATAATGACTCAACACAAGAAAAAATATCGCCGACCAGTGGAGCCGCAATTTCTTTATTACTATCCATTTCCCTCGGTTCGATATCAATATGGACAAACCGCTTCGGATTTTTTCCCCAACCCTCTCCTTTGCCATGGGATAAAAGCCAGTTAAGCCGCGCACCGATCAAGATCACTACATCGGACTCCTTTAAGACGAGTGACCTAGCGGGCCCCGCTGATTGTGGATGAGTGTCAGGAAGCAAGCCCTTTGCCATACTCATTGGGAGGTAGGGAATCCCTGTCTTTTCCACAAAAGCGCGAATTTCATCATCGGCTTGAGCGTAAGCGGCCCCTTTGCCAAGAATAATCAGAGGTCGTTTTGCGTTTTGAATGACTTCAATCGCACGGTCTACAGAGCTCGGTGCGGGAATTTGTGCTGGCGCAGGATCGACAACTTTCACGAGGGATTTGAGCCCCGCATCAACATTCATTGTCTGACCTAGCAAATTAGCGGGTATGTCCAAATAGACTCCACCCGGTCTTCCAGATACTGCTGCCCTAATTGCCCTCGCCACAGCAATACCGATATCCTCTGCATGGAGAACTCTGTAAGCCGCTTTGCAAAGCGGTTTTGCAACCGCAAGTTGATCCATCTCCTCGTAGTCACCCTGCTGCAAATCAACAATTTCTCGTTCTGACGAGCCGCTCATGAGGATCATCGGAAAACAATTTGTGGTAGCATGAGCCAACGCAGTTAGTCCGTTGAGGAAACCAGGCGCAGAGACCGTCATGCAGATGCCCGGTTTTTTTGTCAAAAACCCTGCGATTGATGCGGCATAACCGGCATTCTGTTCATGTCTGAATGAGAGAACTCTCATACCCTCAGCCTGCATCATCCGGCCGAGATCTGTAATCGGGATACCGGGAACATTGTAGACAGTGGTGAGCCCGTTAAGCTTCAACGCATCAATAATTAGGTGAAAACCATCAGTTAATGGTTCATCAACCGGATGGGTGTCCAAATTATCCGTAGCATTTTCAACCAAATTAATACCCCTTTAACCAATTCCGTTTGAAAGCCATTTTTATTGAGAAAATTAAGACTTTCTCCGTGGACCGAGCAAATTCCTAACAATTTTTATATCAACCGGAAAGAATAATAACTCCACAGACTCACTCTTACCCGTTAAAAAGTAAAATTTTCAACTTAAGCGAAATAAAACCCCTACACTTGATATATATGTTTCAATCCCGACCAAGAGACAATAACCGCTCTCTGGGGGGTGGCAAGCAGACCAATCCATATTTGCTATTTGATAGCAGAGTCAATTTTCAGAGATCTGTTTTAGAGCGGAAAACTAGTAAATTCCTTGGTTAACCCTAGACTATATAGGTAAAAGATATACAAACGCTGTCGCTAGGACACATAAATTAACATGCTTTAAATTGATCATAGAACCCTACAAAAAACCTTATCTGCAGGGTTGAGGTCAAAATACGGAAGAACAATCTATGTCAGAGGTAAAATCCGATTTACAAATAGCGCGTGAGGCCAAAATCAAGCCAATCGGGGAGATTGCCGAAAAGCTGGGCGTTCCGAGTAATTATTTGCAACCATTCGGTCACACAAAAGCAAAGGTAGACGTAAGTTTTCTCGGTGATGAGTCGAGAAAAGGCAAATTAATCCTTGTTACCGGCATTAGCCCCACCCCAGCGGGAGAGGGCAAAAGCACGACAACGGTTGGGTTGGGTGACGCGCTTAACCGAATTGGGAAAAATGCAACCATCTGCCTCAGGGAACCCAGCCTTGGTCCATGCTTCGGCGTGAAAGGAGGAGCAGCTGGTGGAGGATATGCTCAGGTTGTTCCAATGGAAGACATAAACCTTCATTTTACCGGTGATTTCCATGCAATCACATCGGCGCACAATTTGCTATCAGCTCTTATCGATAACCATATCTATTGGGGAAATAGTCTTGGAATTGACTCCCGACGGGTAGCTTGGCGACGAGTGGTTGACCTTAATGATAGGGCATTGAGATCAATCGTTGCCTCATTGGGAGGGGCCGTGAATGGTTTTCCCCGTGAAACAGGGTTTGATATAACCGTGGCCTCAGAGATTATGGCAATTTTTTGCCTGGCCAATAACCTCCAAGACTTGCAAGAACGAATCGCCAGAATCGTTATCGCGGAGACGCGTGGACGGGAACCCATTACAGCAGATGCGTTAAAAGCCGAGGGCCCCCTTACAGTGCTGCTTAAGGAAGCCATTCTGCCTAACCTGGTGCAAACGCTTGAACATACCCCGGCATTTGTCCACGGCGGTCCCTTCGCTAATATTGCACATGGCTGTAATTCCGTGTCCGCAACAAAGTCAGCACTGGCGCTATCTGACTATGTTGTCACAGAAGCGGGCTTTGGATCAGACCTTGGGGCCGAAAAATTTTTCGATATAAAGTGTCGGTCCGCGGGCCTTCAGCCCGATGCAGTCGCACTTGTCGCGACCGTTCGCGCTCTAAAAATGCACGGAGGCGTTGCCAAAGAGGATTTGGGCAAAGAGAATGTTGAGGCTGTCCGGACTGGTGCTGCTAATATGTTGCGACACATAGAAAACATTAAAAGCTTTGGGGTTCCCGCAGTGGTCGGGATTAATCGGTTCCTAACTGACACTGATGCGGAAATAAGGCTTCTCCAAGACATATGCGGAGACGCAGGTTCAAAAGCTGTTGAGTGCACGCATTGGGCTAACGGTGCTGCCGGAGCCGAAGAGCTAGCGCATGAAATAGTTGCAATGTCCAATCAGCCTAATAGTTTTGAATACCTCTACCCTGATGAAATGCCACTCTGGGAAAAGATAAAGACAGTTGCCAAAAAAATATACCGAGCTGGAACCGTCTCGGCCTCAACTGCGGTGCATAACCAACTCTCGACATTGGAAAAACGAGGTTATGGAAAGTTTCCAGTTTGTATGGCAAAAACTCCCCTGAGCTTCTCTACCGACCCTAAATTAATGGGGGCCCCGGAGGGCTTTGATGTAAATATCAGAGAGGTGCGGCTCTCAGCAGGGGCAGGATTCATTGTGGTGATTTGCGGGGACGTAATGACGATGCCAGGCCTGCCTCGAGTGCCTTCAGCAGCCTCCATAAGACTGAATGAGGAAGGGCAAATTGAAGGACTATTTTAAGGGGTTATAACTGGTCGCGAAACGATCTTAACTCATGAATAAAAGCACCATGGTGCCAGGATATTGAATAAAGCAAAGTCAAACTGAAATGGACCAGCCCACCACAACAACGCCGAGTAAAGTCCACCCGGGCTCAGGACGTCGTAAGGCCCCGAGATTTCCGAAGGGAAGAGTCCTAGACGACATAGACCTTGAAGAGATTCGGGTAATTCTCGGAGACACCCCGAGAAACAGAGATCTTCTGATTGAATATCTGCATTTGGTTCAAGATAAAAAAGGTTTCCTTCCCGCCGGGCTATTACATGCCCTGGCAGAGGAAATGCGAATTCCAATGTCAGAAGTTTATGAAACTGCGTCTTTTTACGCGCATTTTGATATCGTCCATGACGATCAGGTTCCCCCTCCAGAAACTACCGTAAGAGTATGTGACTCTCTGAGCTGCATGCTTAAAGGTGCAGATACCCTTATGTCGGCTCTGGAGAGATCATCCCCACTGAACGTTCGCATCATACGCGCACCTTGCATGGGTCGTTGCGACCAAGCACCAGTGTGCGAAGTAGGTCACCATCACGTTGATAATGCGGCTGTGGATAGCGTTTTATCTACCATTGCATCTGGTACCCGGGACCCCATCATACCGGACTATGAAAACTTAGAAGCGCGGCTGGCATCAACGGGGTATAACATATTGCGATCTTGCATCGAAGGTGGCAGGTCACGAGACGAGGTCATTGCAGCACTATCTGATGGCGGGCTTCGGGGGCTGGGTGGAGCCGGTTTCCCGACGGGCCGAAAATGGGATTTGGTTCGATCACAGCCAGGTCCCAGGATGATGGCCGTAAACGCAGATGAGGGTGAACCTGGTACTTTTAAGGATCGTCATTATCTAGAACGTGAGCCCCATGCATTTCTGGAGGGTATGCTGATAGCCGCTTGGGCTGTCGAGGCGGAAGCAATATATATTTATCTCCGCGATGAATACCCAGCCGTCTACAAAATTCTTTTAAAAGAAATTTCAGCTTTACGAACAGCAGGCCTCACAAATCATACTAAGGTTCATTTACGTCGCGGTGCAGGTGCTTACATCTGTGGGGAGGAGTCCGCGATGATTGAGTCGATTGAGGGAAAACGGGGACTTCCCAGACACAGGCCCCCATATGTTGCGCAAGCTGGTATTTTCGACCGTCCCACGCTCGTTAATAATGTCGAAACTCTTATTTGGGTTCCAAAAATCCTTGAGAAGGGAGCGGATTGGTTTGCCAGTCATGGTGTGCGAGGTTCGAAAGGACTTCGCAGCTACTCGGTTTCTGGGCGAGTCAAAAATCCAGGCGTAAAATTAGCGCCAGCTGGAACGACTGCTCGTGAACTTCTGATAAATTATTGCGATGGAATGAGTGATGGACATGCGTTTAAAGCTTACCTGCCCGGCGGAGCCTCTGGAGGCATACTACCTGAGAGCCTTGCCGATCTACCGTTAGATTTTGGAACATTAGAAGAGCATGGCTGCTTTGTTGGGTCTCACGCAGTAATTTTTCTCTCTGATCAAGATGACATGAAAGATGTAGCGCTAAATCTTATGAAATTTTTTGAGGACGAGAGCTGCGGTCAGTGCACACCCTGCCGGCAGGGGACAGAGAAAGCGATAGCACTAATGGCGGAACCAAAGTGGGATATGGAAACCCTTAACGATTTGGCAAATGTAATGGCAGATGCTTCCATTTGCGGCTTGGGACAAGCCGCGCCTAACCCACTTCTTTCAGTCATGAAATATTTCCCAGGGGACTTATGATGTCTGAAAAAATCACCTTCGAACTTGATGACAAAACCATCACCGCTGAACCAAGTGAGACAATATGGGAGGCTGCAGCGAGGACCGGTGTGGAAATACCACATTTGTGTTGGCAACCAGATCCTGGCTATCGCGCAGATGGAAACTGCCGAGCCTGTATGGTCGAGGTAGAGGGTGAACGAACGCTCGCTGCCTCATGCATAAGAAAACCGACAGAGGGCATGCGAGTGAAAACGGTGTCAGCACGTGCCAAGAAAGCTCGGGAAATGGTTTTTGAACTTTTGCTGGCGGATCAGCCAGAGCGACAGATCAGCCATGATCCTGAGTCAAAATTTTGGGGGTGGGTTGATGCGATGGGGGTGACGAAAACTAATCGTCTTCCAAGCGCGGACCAGCCTGAGCCGGACAATTCTCACTCGGCAATCGCCGTTAACCTTGATGCTTGTATCCACTGCAATCTGTGTGTCAGGGCTTGTCGTGAAGTTCAAGTAAATGATGTAATTGGGCTCGCATATCGGGGCCATCAATCAAAAATTGTTTTTGATTTCGACAGAAACATGGGTGAGTCGACCTGTGTCGCTTGCGGGGAATGTGTGCAAGCTTGTCCTACAGGTGCATTGATGGAAGCGAACCTATTGAATGCCTCGGGTACAAGAACAGAATTTGAGACAAGATCCGTGGAAACACTCTGCCCGTTTTGCGGAGTAGGATGTCAAACCAATGTAAATGTCAAAGATTCTAAGATACTCTTTGTCGACGGTAAAAATGGTCCAGCAAATAACAATAGGCTTTGCGTGAAGGGGCGCTTTGGATTTGATTACGTTCATAGCCCAGACCGACTAACCCAACCCTTAATCCGCAGAGATGATGTACCAAAGCAAGCAGACATCCAAATTGGGAGTGAAAGAATTGAGAAAGTTTTTCGAGAAGCCACTTGGGAGGAAGCACTAGACAGGGCAGCCTCTGGGCTAAAAGCAATCTTTCAGCGAGATGGTGGCAACGCGATAGCAGGTTTTGGATCCGCTAAATGTTCAAATGAGGAAGCATATTTATTTCAAAAACTCATCCGACAGGGGTTTAGAACTAATAATGTGGACCATTGCACCAGACTTTGCCACGCATCCTCTGTTGCAGCACTGATGGAGGGCTTGAATTCTGGTGCTGTTTCAGCACCTTTTACAGCCGCTAAGGACGCAGAATGCATAATCGTCATTGGGGCACGCCCGGAAGAAAATCACCCCGTCGCCGCAACTTATATCAAAGACGCGGCAAAAAAAGGGGCAAAATTGATTGTCATGGACCCTAGGGGACATCAATCTGGCCTCGGAAGATACGCGAGCCATATGCTTCAATTTAAACCAGGCAGCGACGTCGCATTACTCAATGGCATGCTTCATACGATTATCTCAGAGGGTTTAGCCGACAAACAATATATTCAGTCCAATGCAGATGGGTATGACGAGTTAAAGCAGAAAATCTCGGACTTCCCGCCCGAAAAGATGGAAAAAATTTGTGGTATACCAGCAAATATTATCCGAGAGGTCGCGCGCATTTACGCATCGTCCAAAGCCTCCATCATTTTTTGGGGAATGGGGGTTTCACAACACGTCCATGGAACTAATAATGCGCGATGTCTGATCGCTCTCTCGCTAGTGACAGGGCAGGTAGGAAGACCCGGGACAGGTCTTCATCCTCTTCGTGGACAAAATAACGTGCAAGGGGCCTCAGATGCAGGCCTGATCCCAATGTTTTATCCCGACTACAGGTCGGTTGAAGGCAAAGAAATCCGCGAGCAATACCAAGAGTTTTGGGGACAAGATTTAGATCCCCAAAGAGGGCTAACAGTCGTAGAAATTGTCAATTCAATTCTCCAAGGCCAAATCAAGGGGATGTATATACTTGGTGAAAACCCGGCCATGTCCGATCCTGATCAAAATCATGCACGGGAAGCTTTGGCGTCTCTAGAACACTTAGTTGTCCAAGATATTTTTCTCACCGAAACGGCTTGGCACGCAGATGTAGTCTTACCCGCTTCCGCCCATGCAGAAAAATCCGGTACCTTCACCAACACCAATCGCCAAGTACAAATGGCTCGTCCGGCAATAGAACCGCCCGGCAATGCCCGTCAAGACTGGGAGCTCATTAAAGAATTAGCGATAAGAATAGGGTTAGATTGGAATTATAAAGATCCCAGCGATGTTTTTGCAGAAATGTCAAAAATCATGCCTTCCTTGGCCAATATTACCTGGGAAAGGGTTGAGAGAGAAAACTCTGTGACTTACCCCTGTCTGGCGCCCGAAAACCCAGGGGAGGAAATAATATTCGGAGACGGATTCCCGACTTCTAGCGGACGAGCAAAAATAGTTCCTGTAGATATTGTTCCACCAGATGAGCTACCCGACAATGAATATCCTATGATCCTCTCTACTGGAAGACTTCTTGAACATTGGCACACTGGCGCGATGACCCGGCGCGCAGTGAATTTAGACGCTTTAGAGCCGGAAGCAATTGCATGTCTTAATTATAGAGACATGGAGAGGTTAGGGGTCAAGCCAGGAGAATTGGTAAGCATTAAAACCCGGAGGGGACACATATCAATCAAAGCAAGGGAGGACCGCTCAGTTCCGGAAAATATGATCTTTGTTCCGTTCTGCTTTTCGGAAGCCGCGGCTAATATTTTAACCAACCCCCAACTTGATCCCCTAGGAAAAATTCCGGAATTCAAGTTCTGTGCGGCTAAAGTCGAGCCTATGAATAAAGGCGCGGCTGCAGCGGAATAAAGGTCCCGCTCCATGGCTGGGACGGAAGACACGGCAAATAATTTTTTAGACGCTCTGTTACTAGCTCTTGATTTAATTACAGAATTCAACGCAGGGCTGATAGAAATCGTTAGCCTATCTCTCTCAGTAAGTTTAAGCGCAGTCCTAATTGCTGCAAGCATCGGATTACCCCTCGGAGCCGCTCTCACCGTTTACAACTTCCGAGGACGTCAAATATCAATCGTTCTCCTCAACGCGCTGATGGGGCTACCTCCTGTCTTTATCGGACTCACGGTTTATCTCCTCTTATCTCGATCTGGCCCCCTTGGGGCCCTTGACCTTCTATTTACTCCAACCGCTATGATCATTGCCCAAGCCATACTTATTACGCCAATCGTGGCAGCTCTGAGTAGACAAACATGTCAGGCCCTCTACGAGATCTACGAAGAGCAACTGCGATCTCTCGGGGCCACTCCACTGAACATAATGCTGACCATTTTATGGGATGCCCGAATATCTCTGGTAACCGCAATTATGGCGGGTTTTGGTAGGGCCATCGCGGAGGTCGGAGCCGTGTTTATAGTAGGTGGTAACATTGAGCATTTCACCCGAGTAATGACGACCACCATCGCACTTGAAACCAGCAGAGGAAATTTAGCTCTAGCGATGGCACTTGGTATTATTCTGGTTTTGCTCTCGATTGTCGTAAACGGAGTCGCGAGTGTTACTGCCGATTCAGTCAGTCGGTCCAGGGCAAATAGATGAATAAATTACCGCTAACCCTAAAAAACGTCACCTATCACTCGGGTGGCAAGCAATTACTAAAGTGTAATGCGACTATCAGCGAAGGCCTAAACACCGTGATTCTTGGGCCCAACGGCGCGGGCAAAAGCATTTTTCTTCGAGTTTGCCACGGGCTCTTAAAACCAACCGAAGGGCAGGTCGAATGGACTGGAAAAGAGCAAGATGCGAATAACCCCAATCAGGCCATGGTTTTTGAAAAGCCCATTATGCTTCAACGAACCGCGGAAGCGAACCTGGCCTACGGATTAAAGCTGCGTGGGGCCAAAAGAGACGTAATTAAGCAGCGGGTTTTACAAATTTTACGAAGGGTTGGCCTTACCGAAGCCGCTAAGCAATTAGCCACGTCTCTATCCGCAGGGGAGCAACAACGGCTCGCGTTGGCTAGAGCATGGGTGCTTGAACCAGACGTTCTTTTTCTAGACGAACCCACCGCCAATCTAGATCCAGGGTCTACAGCCGAGGTGGAAATAATTATTCAAGAGATTAGGAAATCCGGCACAAAAATCGTCATGACAACACATGATCTGGGGCAAGCAAAACGACTTGGGGGCGACATCATTTTTCTCTATGGAGGCATTCTCAAAGAACACAGCTCAGCGGAGAAATTTTTCGACTCACCCAAAACCATAGAAGCCAGGGCTTTTCTCAACGGAGAGATATTATGGGGACAATATTGAGCACAGTCATAAACAGGCTTATTTTAATTGCCGCTATTATTTGTTCGACATCTGCATCTGCAGAAAAAGTAATAAAGCTGGCATCCACTACCTCAACTGAAAATTCAGGGCTTTTTAAATTCCTGCTACCAAAGTTTGAAAAAGCAACAAAAATCAAAGTTAGAGTTATTGCTGCAGGAACAGGACAGGCGATAAGAATAGGAAGAAACGGCGATGCGGACGTACTTGTTGTCCATCACCCCCCATCTGAGGAGAGCTTCGTTGCAGAGGGGTTCGGATTAAAACGTCATAAATTAATGTACAATGATTTGGTAATTGTAGGGCCAAAAACGGATAGCGCAAAAATAAGAGGTGTCGAGGAAGCAACCATTGCTTTTTCGAAAATAGCGTCCTCAATGCAATTATTCGCGTCGCGCGGTGATGATAGTGGGACACATCTTGTGGAAAAAGAAATTTGGAAAAAGGCTCGACTTAGCCCTCAAAGGACAAGATGGTATTTATCGCTTGGCGCAGGAATGGGATCAACATTAAATATAGCTGTAGCGATGGATACCTACGCCCTTACTGATAGGGCATCCTGGGCCGCTTTTAGAAATAAAAAAAATCATACGATTCTCATGGAAGGTGATAAGACGCTTTTCAATCAGTATTCCGTAATACCCGTTAACAAAAAAAAACACGGGCACGTAAAATACGACCTGGTCAAAAAGTTCACCAATTGGCTTTTATCAAATGATGGTCAAAATGCGATAAGAGACTTTCGTATTGATGGTAAACAAATGTTTTTTCCTAATGCAAATAGGGAACAATAAAAGAAAATATTTAGATCTCTAGGGGTAATAACGAAGGTCAAATGCGTCTCGTTTATTACCATGCCCATCAACCTATTGAGTCGGGATTACCAAACTACCCCCCGAGATGATCGGGAAACCATCATCGTATGTGATCAGCTCGGCTTCTATGATCCAATTGTTTGAGAACATTTTTCAATCCGGGATTTGACTTAGGTGTTATGCCAAAACCACTGAAAAACCCTCACCCTTAAATAGTCGGTTCGGTGGTAATATCATTTTCCAGAGAGGTGGTCGAAATGGGACGACCTCACTGCTACCCCTTCTCCGCCAACCTCCTCATGACAAAATTATCAACAAGGCTTTCACGATGCAGGAATAAAAGCGAATCAAATGGACTCAAAAATCGCTCGAATTATATTCATTGCAGATGATGAAATACTGGCCTCTCGGTAAGGAAAGTTTGATGCAAACAGCCCATATAGATTTTACCACAACCAGTTGTTGACCAAATTTAAAGGAGCCGGAAGACGCGGAGTTTTAGAGGGCATTCTGAAGAACCAGATGAGGCCCTCACACCGGGCAGGATCGTCGATGACATAGTAGTATCCGGCACTGTAAACGGAGTGGTAGATCAATTTTTTTATTGCGGGCCGAAGTTGGCAACTTTTGGGCGTTGATTGTAGCTGGCATGGACTGGGTTGATGAAACGTTGACCAAAAGATCTCTGCGAATGACGGCTGAGCAGGTAATACCACGTCTAAATCAAGCGCTTAAAGAGCAGAAAAATTGATAACCTGCTTATTTGTTCGACAGCAAATTGCTTTCTCGTCACATAAGACTAGCTCGGCGATCTGCCACGCCAAGCTTCTTCCAAGCGTGCCAGGATTTCATCCCGTTCGTAAGGACGCGCACAAAAATATTGATCGAGCATAATTCTGTCTGTGGCCTCGGTTAAAACCTCTCGATCCAGCCCTAGGTCTCTCAGTCCGCGAGGCACACCGCACGCCTCCAAAAGTCCGTAAAGAGCGCGAGGCGCATCCTGCTCGCCATTTCCCAAGGCACGAGAAATTCTTCGACAGGGATCAGGCTGAACCCTCTCCACATAGGCTGTGGAGTGGGGTAACATGATTCCGTGGGTGGGACCATGTGGAAGATCCCAGCCGCCACCGAGCACGTGGACCATTTTGTGATGCAATGTGGTACCCGCCGATATTATGGTCGAACCACACAACCATGATCCAAGAAAAGCCTGTGCGCGCGCATCTATGTTGGCCGGATCTTGAGCAATTTTAACCAACGCCGCCGCCATTTCTCCAATTCCTCTCTCGGCGAACATATCGGTAACAGGATTGGCATTTCTTCCTAGGAAAGAACTGACTGAATGGGCTATTGCATTTAAACCACTAGCAATAGAGGTATCCTTAGGGAGGGCAACTGCAAGCTCCGGATCATAAATCAAAACCGACGGAAGCATTTTTAAATCATAATTATTTCGTCTAACCCCATCATGGTGAATAATTCCTTGGATGTGAGTAGTTTCCGAACCTGAATATGTGGTCGGAATAGCAATTATCGGAATATCAAATTCTAGAGCTATCGATTTCGCTAATCCTACAGCTGTCCCGCCTCCGAAGGAAACCAGACAATCAGCCTTTAATTCAGCTGCCATTGCGCGCCCTTCCTCAACCGACGCCATCGGGACAAAAATTTTAGCGTCCGAGCAAATGCCAATGGTTTTATCTCCGAGCAAACCGGCGATTTTCTCCACTTGAGGCACCCGGCTCTTCGTACAACAAAACATTACTCGCGTCTTGTTCAGACGGCTTACCTCCTCGGCTAACCTTTTGATCGCCCCAGCCCCAAGTATCACCCGAGATGGATAACCCATATGTGTAAAAGAACTCAATTCAATACTCCTTAATTCCTAACTGTTTTTATTATCTGATTCCTGTCGAAGGTAAAATCTTCAAATAATCAAAAAAATATCGCACACTATTCTGAAGCACAGAGAAAAGGAGGTTGATCGTGTCAGCGGAAAAAATTCAGTCAAAATTTGTGGTCAACAGAGCCCAGGAAAACCCTTTTGTTAGCGGAGGATTGCGAGTATATCGGGAATATCGAGACCTTGGTATCTCCGACGCCACCATGGGTCGCGTCCACGCGCAAATAGTTCGCACAACTAAGCCGTGCCCTGAAGAGGGCAGTGGGCTTCACTATCATGATCTTGAATTTCAGATGGTCATGATTTTAAAAGGAAAATCCAGGGTTTGGTTTGAAGGCCAAGGCGAAGTTGAATTTAATGAGGGAGATTGTTGGATCCAGCCGCCTAAAATAAAGCACAATGTGATGTACTATTCTGAAGACTACGAGCTACTAGAACTCACCATTCCCGCAGAATATGAGACTGTCACAGTCGAGGAATAGTGTTTTTTGCGGCTTTCAGAGGTAAAAATTCCAATAAAAGTAGGCGACCCAGCTTTATTAATTTCTAAGAGACTACTTCACTCATTCGGCTTCAAATGATTGATTCTCCGAAACGTGCATTTTCTGATCAACTAAGAATCATGGATTGAGGGGTATTTGGTGGATAACTTAACCCAGGAAATAGCCCGTTTTTCATGTGATTGGAAATATGACGAAATTGTTGAACACATTCCGGACTTGTTGGCACAACACATTATCGATTCTATTGGATGCGCTTTAGCGGCAAAAAACACTCTGCCAGCAAATATCGGTAAAGAAATTTCCTTTGGACAAACCCCCGGCAAATTCGCCGGCAAAACTTTATTCAATGCACAAACGATGCCGCTCGATATGGCCGGTTTTATTAATAGCTGTATGATCCGCAATTACGATTTCAATGATCGATTTCCCGGTGGACATCCATCAGATGGGCTCGGAGCCCATTTAGCGCTCGCTGGATCGACAAAAATTACCGGTCGAGAGTTGATTCTTTCGGCCCTTATTACCTATGAGACTTTTATTCGTATTACCGAAGCCTCCAAGCTTCGGGAGCGAGGTTGGGATCAGGGATTCGCTGTTGGGATTTCTGCAGTTGCAGGACTTTCGCGCCTTTTGGGACTGTCATTTGAACAAACGGCAAACGCCATCAGTATAACAGGAAGCGCCACTGTTCCGCTTCGAGTATCTCGTTCTGGAGCTCTAACTGCATGGAAAAATGTGGCGACACCGTTCGCGGCCCGCAATGCAACTTTTGCCGCCATGTTAGCCGCGGAGGGTATGCCTGGGCCTGATAGCATTTTTGAAGGTCGGGCCGGTTTGTTCGACAATATTACAGGACCATTCATAATAGATCCCCTTCCTCATCAGGGAGGAAAAATGCGGTTTGAGGAGGTGCAGATAAAATATTGGCCATTAGAAGCAAGCGGTCAGCCAGTCGTTTGGGCGGCTCTTGAGCTAAGGGAAAAATTGGGTTTTTCGTCTATTGAGGAGATAGAGGTCATTGAAATTTTCTGTGACTCACAAGGAAAACATGAAATCGCGGGTGGACCTGAAAAGTGGGATCCTCAAACTCGAGAAACAGCGGATCATTCGATGCCATATATTTTCGCCCGGACATTCGCCGACGGTCCTCCGTCCATTGCTTCATTTTCTGAGGCAAAAGTTCTGGACCCAACATTGCGCCCGCTGATGAACAAGATTGTTGTTACGATAGACGAAGATATAGAGGCAATGACGCGCGAGAACCTAGCTGTGAGGGTCGTAACCAGGATGAAAAACGGAACCATTCTGGAAGCAAAGAGTCGAAACCCGCCTGGGCACCCTAAAAATCCTATGACGAGCGAAGAGATTGCGACAAAATTTTCCAAACAGGCTGAGCCAATCATTGGTTCAAATCGAGCGCAAGAAATAACCCATGCATGGGCAGGGCTTAAAAGCGCACCCGATGTCCGCCCTCTTGTATCGATGCTAAATATTTAAGAACGGATAAATTGGATATATCACTAGATAGCTATATTTGGGTATAATATACCTATCTGTTTTTGTAGAGGTAGGGCAATCCAATGGCCAATCTAAAAATCGGCGAATTAGCTCCAGACTTTGAATTACCCAATCAAAATGGTGATTTAATCAAGCTTTCCGACTGTGCGGGGCAAAATGTACTGGTTTGGTTTTTCCCAAGGGCATATGGCGGCGGGTGAACAAACGAAGCAAAGGGGTTCCGTGATAGAACCCAGGGACTTTTAGAACAGAATGCGATTCCTATTGGAATTACATTTAGTCTGCCCGAGGAGCTGAAGCGATGGTCAGAAGATAATGCCTTGACTGGAGACTTGTTATCGGATCAATCGAAAAGTGTAGCGATTTCTTATGGGGCTGTCGAAACTCGGGACCAAGAGCGCCCCAAACGTATGTCCTATTTGCTCGGACCCGATATGAAAATCTTAAAAATATATGAAAACCCAGAAGCAGCTATTCATCCAGCAGAAGTGCTCGAGGATTTGACCTGATATCAAGAGCGATTATGACAGACTATTGGCTTAGTAAAATGATGTTTGACCTCCAGAAATCTGGTGATGTGAGCAGTTGGCGCGCTGATAGAGAACCGTTTTTAGAGCAGTATCCCATTAGCGAAGAAATGAAGCAGGCAGTAAGGGATGATAACCTTGCGGCAATCGCACCGCACGTAAATGCCTACCTACTTCGGTTTTATTGCGGGATTTGTGGAATGGGAGATAAAGAATTTATAGAGCGTCTAAGAAAAATTAACACTTCGGAGCGACATTGATATGGCTCAGTTAGTTGGTGCCTTCGCCTCAAGCCACGCCCCACTCATTGCTCGCGACTGGGATATACTCCCAACAGAGGCTAAACAAAAGATTAGTTCCGGTTTTAGTGAGATGAGGTCCCGGATAAAAAAACTTTGTCCTGATCTTATTATTATGCTGGCCCCCGACCATTGGGTAAATTTCTTTTTGGACAACCTACCGGCTTTTTGTATTGGCCTCGGACCCGAACACGGAGGACCTCCGGAGCCATTTTTATCTCCGAAGTTCCAATATGAAAAAATAGAAGGGCACCCTGAATTCTCTCGCCACCTGGCAGACACGGCATTCGAAAGCGGATTTGATCCATCCCTATCTTACAATGTAAATCTCGACCACGGATTCTGTATCCCACTATGGAAGCTGGGGCTTGACCCACTACCTACAGTTATTCCGATTTTTGTAAACGAGCTTGAGCAACCCATGCCTAGCATAAAACGCTGCTTCGATTGGGGTCGAATGATCCGATCAGCTATAGTAAATTACCCGGAGGATCTCAAAGTTGCAGTGATCGGATCTGGTGGCCTCAGTCACTCTATCGGCGAACCTAATATGGGCAAAATTGACGAACGATTTGATCAAGATTGTATTGCATTATTCTCAAAAGCAAATGAAACCGAAATTATTGAAAAGCTTGTAAAAAACCTTCCAACTGTGGGGAATGGGAGCGAAGAAATCCGGAGTTGGATAATTGCCCATGCGGCAATGAATGGTGAGGGGTTCAAATTGATTGATTACGCTCCGATATCAGAAGTCTATGTTGGATGCGGTTGGGCAGAATGGAAAGTCTCTTAGCTCAATTCACTAGTCGTTGAAATTATCCTTGAGTGTGCCGGAAGAATATTCCTTTTTAGAGAGACCCCTCCTCTGCAATTCTGGTACAACAAGATCCACAAAGTCCCTAATGTTATTCATTGCGTGATAGCCCCGACCAAGGATAAATCCTCCATTTGCCCCAGTCTCGAAATGCACCCGTTCTAATTTATCCACAATCGCCTTAGGTGTCCCCTCAACCGCCATTATTCGCTTAGTTAGGTAATCCCGGCCAAGCTCTTTGACCGTCGTATTAGGGCTTGTCGTCCGAAGTATCTCCTCAAAAGTTCCGAGATTGCCATTTGTCTCGCAGACCTGATCAATAAAATCAGCCAGGGTCATTTCCGGATCTGCCAAAGAAAAATCGACGCCAAACCATTGGGACATTTCGATAAGGCCTCCTTCAGGGGGTATCGCGTCAAGAAAAGCTTTTTCCTTAGCTCTTGCCTCAGATTGTGACTCCGCCACCTGCACCCTAACCGACCACAGGATTCCAAGATCCCTGGGTTTTCTCGAGAATTTCAGCAATCTTTTATCGATCTCGGTTCGATGCTCCTTCATGCTATCAATTGTCCGTCTTGTACTAAATTGCAGGTCTGCAAATCTTGCAGCGAGATCCATACCCGGGCCAGACTGCCCAGCTTGGATAATCAACGGTTTTTGTTGAGGCGATGGCAACGCGGGCAATGGACCCCGAATTTTAAAATATTCGCCTTTAAAATCTAGGCGGTGAACTTTCTTTGGATCCAGAAATAAGCCCTCTTCCCTGTCTAACACAACCGCATCAGGCTCAACACTGTCCCATAGTCGGCCAGCAACTTCCAAAAACTCCTGGGCTCTTCTATAGCGTTCGCCATGCTCCATCATCACATCAAAGCCCCAATTCATTGCCTCCCACTTATAGGCCGATGTCACCGCATTCCATGCAATCCGCCCTTTTGTAACATGGTCAAGTGCGTTAAATACCCGGGCACAATGAAACGGATGATGATAAGTCGTAGACATAGTTAACGCATAACCAATATGTTTTGTCATGCGGGCTAAGATCGGGATCATAGGGGTCATATCGTGACGTGGCCATTTTACTCCATTGGTCACCACTGCATCATGGGATCCCCCAAAATCTTCCGAGGTGCCGCCGGTATCACCAAAAAAAAGTAGGTCCATCCTACCCCGCTCTGCAGTTTTTGCTATTTCTTCATAAAATTCGGAACTGCTATAATATGGGTAACCTGCCCAAGACCCTGGCATACGCCAAAGAAAATCGGTGTGCAGAAAAGACAGATCTGCTGCTAAATGAATTGTATCCTTCTCAGACATCTAAATGATCGGTTTTAGAGGTCTGGACTGGCCTTACCGCATCATTTATTAGGCTCCATATATAGTCTGGCGTTAGTGGTAGCTTTCTAATTTCGATCCCAAGTGAGGATAATGCACTTGACACTGCATTCGCCATTAAACCACCTATTGGCAATAAGCCGCCCTCTCCTGCTCCCTTTGCGCCCAGAAGACTGATCGGGGACGGGTGCTCTTCTAACAAATAGGCTTGCAAATTTTCAAAGCTTGAGGAGGATGGAACCAAATAATCAGCCAATGTTCCGGATATTAGCTGACCCTCTTGGTCATACATCACATGCTCGAGAAAGGTTCCTCCTAGCCCTTGCATCATCGCCCCGATGGCCTGCCCCTTCAAAGTTATTGGGTTGATAATCTTCCCAACATCTTCAAAAAAAACGAGATCAACTATTTTTACCTCTCCGGTTTCAGGATCAACAGTGACATGAGCCGCCGCAGATCCATTGGCGTAAGTATGCTTATGATTATAAAAAGTCTCCTCCACCTTTTCGATACCGTCGGCTAACTCCGAAAAAGTAGCGCTCTTTTGATCGGGTCCCAGCGCCATTTGACTCACTAGATTGACCTGATCAGACCGGCAACCAAAACGGACAGCAGCAACTTCCTTTATCTGTTCACGTAATTTAGTTATTGCCAAAATTATTGCAGAACCACCCATCACCGTTGATCTCGAATGATATGATCCAAAGCCTTCGCTTATTAGATCCGTTGAGCCATGGGCTAGAGTGATCTTATCAAGGGGTACCTCCATCGCATCAGCAGCAATCTGAGTGAGAATGGTCTCAACGCCTTGTCCCACCGAGGTAGAGCCCACATTAACGCAAACCGAGCCGTCCGACCGAATAGCCGCGCTTGCATTCTCACGGGGTCCAGCCCCACCACCCTCAATGAAACAAGAGACTGCCAAGCCATGGTAGACCCCCTCAATCAAATTTCCACAAAGTGGTCGCTTATCGGCCCAACCTATCTCATCAATACACCGGTCTAGGATCTTTTCGTAATTACCGCTATCCAGCTCATCGGTGACTGAAACAGGGGTTATTGTAGCGATTTGATAGGGCATTTCGTCTTCTCGGACCAAATTGCGTCTCCGAAATTCTGCGGGATCAATACCAAGATCTTTCGCCGCCAGATCAAATAAACGCTCGCAGAAAAAAATCGTTTCAAATCTGCCTGGACCACGATAGGTGCCAATCGGAGCCTTGTTGGTTAGCATCGTGTGTGAATTAATTTCGATATTAGCCACGCGGTAGGGACCCGACATAAACTGAGCCACGTTTCTAGGACTTATGGGCCCGTTAGTACGAAAATACGAACCTGCATCAACCCACACCTCGCCACGTAAGCCAATAACAGCGCCGTCAGACCGGCAGGCGATTTCTATTTCACAATCCATTTCGCGAGCATGCCCAGTGGTCTGAAGGTTTTCCCGCCGATCCTCGATCCATTTAACCGGCCGTCCAGTTTGACGCGCGGCAAAGGGAACTAAAAAGTCTTCTGGAAAGAATTCACCCCTGGCTCCAAATCCACCGCCCACGTCTGCTTCTATCATTTGAATGGCGCGTTCCTCTATATCCAACATATCCGCCAGTATGCGTCTGTTAGGAAAAGGTACTTTAGCGGCACCATCCACTTTAAGAGTGCTTCGCGTATCATTCCATTCGGCCAGCACTCCACGGGCCTCCATAGGCAAGGCCAGGTGCCTTTGGGTTGAAAATTTCTCTCGTCGGATATAGTCAGCATTCTCAAAAGCAGCCCGGGCATCGCCTTTTTGGGCGGAATAAACGACGGCCTCGTTACTCCCCCATCCTTCAAACAGCAAAGATCTATTATCCCGCGCATCCGCGGTGTTCGAGATAGCCGGCAAAGGCTCGATATCAATTTCGATTAGACTCCTAGCGTCTTCCCCGATCGCAATACTTTTTGCTAGAATTATCGCAATTACTTCCCCTACATACCGAACTTTATCTCTTGCCAGGGCTGGCTGACCGAGAGGTAAGAGGTCTTCCATAGGCATCAACCTGAGCGGCACGAGTGGCATCTGAGCCGGCAAATCTGCCTCAGTAATTATAGAATAAACTCCGGGCAAAGCTGCCGCGGCAGAGGTATCAATGGAGAGTATTCGACCGTGGCCAATCGGGCTACGAAACATTACGGCACATAACAAATTTTCCCGAGACATATCGTCAACAAATTGGCCACGTCCAGGAAGTAACCTCAAATCTTCGATACGGGGAACTGGCTGACCAACAAATGTATTAGTTATTTTCTGGCACGAGTTAGACATTGAACAACAATTTCACTTTGGGCCGCCCTTTGCAAGAAGACGCGAAGCTATCTATTGCAGCAAATTCCTGTTTTGATAGAGTGCCCAACAGATTTACTGGGTTAAGGACTTATTGAGATGGACACGATAGATAGAGGCAATGATCCGGATTTTGTCTGGCCATACGAAGACACATCCCGCGTGCCCTTTCAGGTGTATACGGACGAGGAACTTTATCGCGTTGAGCAGAAAAAAGTTTTTCAGGGGAATGTATGGAATTTTCTCTGTCTAGAATGTGAAATTCCGGAACCGGGTGATTATAAGACAACCTATGCCGGTGACACGCCCATCATCGCCGTACGCGATGAGGCCGGTAACATTAATGCGATGGTAAATCGTTGTGCGCATAAAGGGTCTTTGGTTTGTTACAAGCCGCGAGGCAATGTGAAAGAATTAGCTTGTGTTTACCATAATTGGGTATACGACCTCAGGGGGAATCTCACCGCTGTCGCGTTTCGGCGAGGGGTAGGCGGCAAGGGTGGCCTTACAGATGAATTTAAAAATTCGGAACACGGGCTCCAGCGACTAAGGGTAGAGGTTTTTCGGGGCCTGGTGTTTGGAACCTTCTCGGAAAAGACAGAACCAGTAGCTGATTACTTGGGAGATGAATTAGTATCAGCAGTAGATCGAGTCCTCATCAAACCTCTGAAGGTATTGGGCTACTACTCCCAGATTTTTAAAAATAACTGGAAGCTATATGTTGAGAACAACAAGGACTCCTATCATGCCAGTCTGCTTCATGTTTTTCACAATACATTTGGTGTCGTGAGACCCAATATGGGAGGTGGAATAAAAATTAGTGACTCGGGTTGGCACCATCTCAGTTACACCGAACGAACCGACATTTCGGATGATGAAATAGTCAAAGAGAATGTTAGGTCTAAGCAAGATGCATACAGCCTTGAAGATCCCACACTAATGGAACACAAATTAGAGCTAGGCGATAATGTTACCAATAATATTCAAACTATTTTTCCAACCCTTGTTATCCAGCAAATTTTAAATTGTCTGGCTGTGCGCCAGCTAATACCCAAGGGAGTGAACGAGTCGGAGTTAATATGGACGATACTCGGCTTCGAAGATGATGATGAAGAAATGATTCAACACCGAGTCTCCACAAATAATTTAGTGGGACCAGCAGGGTTCATCTCTATGGAGGATGGCGCAGTTGGAGCATGGGTCCAGCGCGCTGCCAAATCGGATCGCGAAGCCCTAACAGTGATGCCGATGGGTGGACGCGCGATTGAACCCAGTCAGGGATCACGCGTTACTGAAGCCGCTGTCAGAGGGTTTTGGAAGGGCTGGAGAGAGTGCATGGAGATTTAGGATGGCATTGATCCCAAGCCAACTAGATGATGAAGTCTCCCTGAGGCCTCGTATTGATGCACTAAATGCAAATTACGTGCACACAATAGATGATGACCGGTTGGAAGACTGGCCAAATTTCTTCACAGCTGATGGCGAATACAGTATTTCTACACGCGAAAATCACGAAATGGGCCTACCAATATGCCTTGTCCAGTGTAAAGGGACTGGGATGTTTCGCGATAGGATCACTGCATTAAGACAGGCAAATATTTATGAGCCCCACACCTACTGTCATTCAGTCAGCGCACTTCATATCTCGAGCGCATCTCAAGGTGTGATTGCAACAAAATCAAACTTTACTCTGGTCCGAACGATGTCAGAGGGTCAAATGATGCTTTTTGCGGCAGGTCGCTACATGGACAAAATTATCGACTATAATGGGGAACTTAAATTTGCAGAGCGCCGGGTCATATTAGAATCACGGCGTATAGATACCCTATTGGTCATACCTATCTAAACTCTGTGGCTCAACTTTCCGAGAATTTTAGAAATCCAGGGTATACTAGCGCTCAAACAATATCTGTCCTTACCGGCGCAAGCTTGATGCTCACGATGAGCATGGGCATGCGCCAGAGTTTCGGGCTCTTTGTTAATCCAGTTACACAAGATCTGGGGATAACGGTTGCGGACTTTACGCTAGCAATTGCCTTGCAGAATCTTACTTGGGGCCTGAGCCAGCCCCTCATCGGTGCAATCGCGGACCGCCTAGGTTGCAGAATGATGACCATCCTGGGTTCTTTTTTATACGCGGCGGGGCTTGGTGTCACCATGGTAGCGACAGGACCTATAGCCCTTTGGATAGGCCTTGGTGTAATGGTAGGGCTGGCTCTGGCTTGCACTGGCCTAAGTCTAGCTCTGGCTGCATCCGCGCGAGCGGTATCATCATTAAAACGCAGCGTTACCCTGGGCACTATCTCCGCTTTTGGCTCTATCGGTACCTTTATTGCTGCACCACTCGCCCAAGGGATGATCAACTCCGACGGATGGTTGTTTGCGATGGTCGGCTTCCTTGGCTTGTGCGCAGTTATGATCCCAGCAGCTTTTTTTACTGGAGCGGGGGATCAGGTCTTCAAAGATAAAATAGGTGATGGTCAAAATATTGACGCCAGCGTCAACATGTCTCTCAGGGAAGTTTTATTGGAGGCTTGGGAGCACAAAGGGTATGTGACCATGGCTGTCGCTTATTTTGTCTGTGGCCTACAATTGATCTTTATCACAGCTCATCTACCCGTCTATCTTGAACTTTGCGGTCAATCGCCGGCCTTGGGTGCCCAGGCTCTTGCTGTGATAGGTGGTTTTAATGCGGTGGGATGCTACGTTCTTGGCTGGTTAGGTGGAAAGTTCCCCAAACAGATTCTTTTAGGTGGTGTATATATATTACGATCATCTTTTATTGTGGTTTACTTTTTGCTCCCAGCAACACCCATAACCACTCTGATTTTTGCAGCTGTCATGGGTTTCCTGTGGCTCGGAGTTGCGCCACTAGTTACCGGTTTGGTATCTCAGATATTTGGCCTAAAAAACATGGCAACTCTAACCGGAATAGCATTTCTATGCCATCAAACTGGGTCCTTTATCGGCGCCTGGGGAGCCGGGCTTTTGTTTGACGCAATGGGAAATTATGATCTGGCTTGGCAGATTGGAGTCCTGGTAGGTATAACTGCCGGGCTTTTCCAGGTATTCATGAACGACGAACCTACGCCCCGGATCGGTGGGGCTGTAAAAGTATAAATTAACGGATCATAATCTCGTGATCTTTTACTGGATGGCCCAATAATTCATCAAATTCATGCGTGGAAAGCACAAATTGGATACGGTTTATGAGTGCTAAGAGAAAACTTCACTTCAACGCTTTTATGAGACCAGCCACCATACACACGGGTGGCTGGAGATATCCCGGTGGGTTTGCTGATGCAAACTTTAACCTCAACCACATAATTCGGTTTATCCAGAAATTAGAAGAAGGAAAATTCGATACATTCTTTATGGCTGATCACCTTGCGTTGCTAAACATGCCAATTGAAGCGCTTAAGCGGTCAGCCACCCCAACTTCTTTTGAACCTATGACGCTTCTTTCTGCTCTCGCCATGGTCACCAAGAAAATAGGTCTCGTTGCAACATCATCAACAACTTATGATGCCCCGTATCACGTCGCGCGCCGGTTTGCCTCTCTTGATCACATCAGCGGAGGACGTTCGGGCTGGAACATTGTTACAACCGCGAACCCCAATGCATCCAGAAATTTCGGGATAGAATTCCAAATGGAGCATGACGAAAGATACAGTAGGGCGAAAGAATTTTACGACGTCGTTACAGGTCTTTGGGATAGCTGGGAGGATGACGCATTCGTTCGCAACCAAAAAACTGGCATTTTTTTCGATACAGAAAAAATGCATATACTCAATCATCAAGGAAAATATCTGAAATCTCGCGGCCCCCTAAACATTGGCCGCCCTATCCAGGGATGGCCGGTTATCGTCCAAGCAGGCGCATCAAACGCTGGACGCCAACTAGCTGCAGAAACAGCTGAAGTAGTATTCACGTCCCAGCCTACGATAGATCATGCTCGAGAATTTTACTCAGACATAAAGGGCCGCATGAAACAAATCGGTCGTAACCCTCGGCACATGCACATCCTACCTGCTTGCATGGTCATCATTGCCAATTCGCTCGAAGACGCAAAGGAAAGACGAGCTAAACTCGATTCACTCGTTCACTTTGAAAGTGCGATAGCATCTTTATCCATCGCCCTCGGTACTGATGCATCCGTATTTGACCCCGACGAGATGCTACCCGATATACCGGAGACAAATGCTGGACAATCAAGTAGAGAAAAAGCAATTCGAATAGCCGAGGAGGAGTGTCTTACAGTCCGACAACTCGCCCAGAGGATTGGCGGTCACTCGAGCCTCTGTCTAATGGGGCCACCCGAGCTTGTGGCTGATCAGATGGAGGAGTGGCTTTCCACCGGTGGGGCCGATGGATTTACAATACAATTCCCTTATTTGCCCCAAGGCCTCGATGATTTCGTCGAAAAACTAGTTCCCATTCTTCAGAAAAAGGGAATTTATCGAGAAGATTATGAAGGTAACACTTTGAGAGAAAATCTTGGGCTTCCTCGCCCGAAAAATCAGTTTCGATCTGTCTGACCGAACCCGATTATTGTCATTTACGTTACAGGGTTCTCATCCAACACTGTCATCCTCCGCAAAAGTCTGGACTCTTTGGGATCATAATAGGTTCTGGCATGTGCAGTACAACGATTGTCCCAAAGAACTAGGTCCCCTACTTTCCAAACATGCTCATACACATTTGTCGGATCCTCTATCATCTCGAAAAGATAATTTAAAATCTCGTCGCTTTCATTAGCCCCCAGGCCTTCGATAAAAATCGTCATTTGGCGATTCACAAATAAAGATTTTCGCCCGGTTTCAGGATGTGTTCGAACTACAGGGTGAAGAAATTGAGGACCGTTCGGATCGATAGTTTCTGGTCTGGTAGTAGCGTTGGCCTGGTAATCGAAATAATTCAGAGCCTGCAAACCCTCGATACGCATTTTCCAATCATCACTTAGTCCTTCGTAAGCCTTTATCAAATTGCTAAATCGGGTGTTCCCTCCCTCATCTGGAATAGTTACAGCGTATAAAGTTGAGGCCTTTGAGGGACGTTCAGTATAGCACTGGTCGATGTGAAACATCATTTCGCCTTGTTGCACCGCGGTTGGCCGTGATAAATCCTCGGCATTTGCCACCCACAAAGCATGAGACTTAGTATCGCCGCCCGTTCTATACACTTTAGAGCGTAAACCAGCTAAGTTTCCAAAAATTTTACAAAAGCTTTCTTGATGCTGTTCCTCGATATTCAAATCGCGAATAACCAACACAAGATAAGTTCTCCATGCGGATCGGAGCATTTCCCCAACCTCCTCAGAGATTGGACTTCGCAGGTCAATGTCTGAGATTATTGCTCCACCCGCATTAGAAAGAGGATGAACCCTGGGAACGAGTTGAGTTGCGGTATCAAAGTTATTCATAGCCGAGCCTCAAAAGAATTATTTCCACAAGGCGAGAACTTTGTCATGTCTCGCCTAAAAAGCAAGAAACAGCGTTTCAAATTATCGATAATTAATCAATAAAGTCACCATGGCGATTGATTTGGACATTGCGATGCACATTAGCCGACATCAATAATCCAAATCCAATCATTAGCGAGAGCATTGAGGTTCCTCCGTATGAAATTAGGGGCAACGGCACTCCAACGACTGGCACTAGACCCATTACCATAGCCATATTTATAAAAACATAGAAAAAAAGTACGCTCATAATACCCGCACAGACCAGCCTGCCAAATTGATGGCCTACTCGGTAGGAAATAAAAAAACCATAACCGATCAGCAACGTGTAGAGGACCAAAAGCGTCAAACTCCCGATAAGCCCAAACTCCTCAGCGAACATTGTAAAGATAAAATCTGTCTGCTTTTCAGGTAAAAAACTTAGGTGACTCTGGGTCCCGGCAAGCAACCCTTTTCCAAAAACACCCCCAGAACCGAGTGCAATTTTTGATTGAATAATATGATAACCGGCCCCAAGAGGATCAGATTCTGGATCTAAAAATGTTACGACACGGCGTTTTTGATATTCATGTAAAAAAGACCAAGCAAGAGGCAAAAAGGCTAACCCGGTCAGGCCTGCTATGAGAAATTTCCATAATTGAACCCCCGCAAGAAAAAATACTACTACTGCGGTAAAACCGAGCATAACAGCAGTCCCTAGATCAGGCTGGCGAAGCACTAAGCCAACCGGAATCGCTACCAGCAATACAGGGGTTAAAAGCCGCCGAATAGTTTTTAATTCAGATAAAGTAACACCATGAAAGTATCTCGCTAGAGCAAGGACTATTGCTATTTTCATGATCTCTGATGGCTGCAACTGAACAAATTTGAGATCAATCCAACGTTGGGCACCCATCCCGATTACGCCCTTCAATTCAACTGCAATCAATAAAGCTAGTGATAGGAAGTAAATGAAATAAGAGTATCTTAACCAAATGCGTATATCCGTAACTGCGATCAAAAGCAGTATCGCTGCTCCAAAAATAAAACGGGCAAGCTGTCTCGATGCCCAGGGCTCCCAATTACCGTTCCCAGCGGAATACAGCATGCAGAAACCTACTCCAGCGATTATGCAGAGAATAAGAAGTAAGGGCCAACTGACCATTTTTAACTTCTGACCTAACCCTACATTATCTGGGTTATATTCAACTCCAAGGGCCATACTTAATCTTTTCTGCTAGAAGCGGATAATAGATTGCGCTTAAAGGCCTCTTCCAATATGTCACGGGCAACCGGTGCTGCAACCTTAGATCCACTGCCGCCGTGCTCGGCTATAACGGAAATAGCTAATTTTGGCTTTTTTACTGGCGCAAATGCGACAAAAAGAGAATGGTCACGGTCCTTCCAAGGTAGTTCTTCGTTTTTAATTATACCTGTTTCGCGTTCATATGAACTAATGCGGCGGACTTGAGAGGTCCCCGTTTTGCCCGCCATAGAATTTTTTCTCTCAGAGATCCTCGCTCCCCAACCAGTCCCGCGGGGTGTATTAACCGCTGCGTCCATACCACTTTTTATGACTTCCAAATGCCGTGGGTTTATCTTTAATTTTGGGGGAAGCGGCCTATCGGTTACTCTGATCTCCTCGCCGGAAATTAAAGCACGAAGAAGATGTGGTTTTATCTCTCGTCCGGTTGCCAACCTTGCTGTCATTACGGCGAGCTGAAGAGGGGTCGACAACACAAACCCTTGACCTATACCTGCGAGAATAGTTTCTCCGCCCTGCCAGGATTTACCAAGTGTTTTTTGCTTCCAAGATCGAGTGGGCACCAAGCCACTTTTTTCTCCAGGAAGATCTATACCTGTTAGCTGTCCAAGCCCCAAAATGCTAGCCATCTTTGCTATGCGCTCAACACCGATCCTGTTGGCCAGTTCATAAAAATAAACATCACAACTTTGCTGCAGGGCTTGTTTCATATTCACAGGGCCATGCCCGTTCTTCATCCAGCAATGAAATTTTCCCATACCGAGGGTGAAGTGACCGGGGCAAAAAATAGCATCTCGGGGGCTAATTAATTTATATTTTAAAGCAGCGAGGCCGACGAGCATTTTGAAAGTAGACCCTGGTGCGTAGAGCCCCGAAATTGATTTGTTGATCAATGGGTCATAAATATCATCTTTGATAGCTTCCCAGTCTTCTCGACTAAGTCCCTTGTTAAAATCATTGGGGTTGTAGCCGGGCACAGAGCAGAGCGTTAAAACATCACCTCTCTCGACATCCAACACAACTGCGGCAGCACTTTTTAGAGAAGATAAACGCTTTCTAGCAAACCGCTGTAAGTCGAGATCAACTGTCAACACAATGTCGTCTCCCGCGACACCTTCTTTTCTCTCAAGCTCTCTGATTACACGACCTAACGCATTAACCTCGAGCTGACTAGCGCCTGCTTTTCCGCGTAAGGTTAGATCAAACTGCCTTTCAATGCCCGTCTTTCCGACACGAAAGCCAGGTAACTCGAGTAATGGATCTGTGTCCTTTGAATCTGGCGGCGGCGGAGCGACGTAACCGAGCAAATGTGAAATTTCCCTGGCATGAGGATATTCCCTTGTCTGATCCGCTTCGATAGATATACCAGGTAGATCAGGAGCATTTACTTCTATTCCTGCGACCATCTCCCACTCTAAGTTATCCTTTACAGTCACAGGGACAAAATTTCGCCGACGACCTACCTCCGCTAAAATTCTCTTGACATCTAAAGGACTGGTTCCGATAAGCTTGGCAAGGATCTTGAGAGTTTTCGCAACGTCTTCGGTCCGCTCTGCTGTGAGCAAGACCCGATAAACCATCCGGTTTACGGCCAAAGGCTTGCCATTACGATCGAAAATTCTTCCCCTTGGGGGGACTAATAATTTCATATTAATGCGGTTGTCATCTGCGAGGGTTTTAAATCGATCCGCCTCCAACACTTGAAGCTGGTAAAGTCGCCCTCCAAGAACTCCGATCATACCGAGTTGAGCACCGGCTAAGATCAAAGCGCGGCGGGTAAACTTCTTGCGACGTTCGTAATCTTCACGATACATTTAGCCGACCTGGTAAACTTTTCGGCTGATCCATACCAACAAAACCGTCCCGAAAGGAAATGATGCCACCGTCAATATTGCATGAAATAGAACTGAAACTGGATCTAAAAATACTCCGTACCATAGTGAACTAGCCAACCACCCCGTGAAGCTCGTCCCAACGACAAATAAAAAAAATCCCAACCAAAGACTCAGAAAGTTAGCTGCTCCGAGGCGCCCGCTATAGATACCAAGCAATGCCCGGGAGACCACAAATATCAGGGCGAACATACCCACAGGCACGCCCGCCAAAAAATCATAAAATAGACCTAACAAGAAGGCTGTGAACAAATGAATTAGTTGTGGCTTATAAACGGACCAATAGAACAAACCAAGTAAGCTAAAATTAATCGCGATCCCGCCATAATGAGGCAAATAAAGTGGTGGAACTGATATCAGCACCAACACTATCATGGTTATCATAGGAACTTGATCTCGGGCAATATTCTCCACAAAGCTCAAAAAGTTGCTAAGCACCCTCTTGCTCCACGCAAAAAGCTAATATTCTCTTCAATTTTGATCCGGGGGGGTAATTTTATCGAAAACCAGAACGCGAACATACTCGAGTCGACCCAGCCTTGCCAAAGTTGAAATAAGAACATTTCCATCACCGGAGTTTATAATAGTTCCGACCGGCAACCCGACTGGGAAAACACCTCCATGACCCGAAGTAACCACCCTGTCTCCCTCTGTTAAATCTGCCGACGCAGGCAAAAATAAAAGCTTTGGCTGACCAACATTAGTTCCCGTTAAGATTGCCCTATCCCGCGATGACTCAACCAAAACGGGAACGCGTGAGTTTATATCTGTAATCAACAAAACCCGCGCTGATCTCTCACCGACTGAAATGACCCGGCCAATTAACCCCTCTCCTGAAACGACTGCATTACCCTTTTTAAGACCCCGATTTGTCCCGACATTAATAATCAAACTGCGAACAAAAGGGCCGGCCGCGTCACCAATTACTCGGGCCGTCACTTGAGATGGAGGCAGATCGCTAGTAAGTCCTAAAAGAGCTTTCAGCACCCTATTTTGAGCCCCTAAATCTCGAGCAATCATTTTCCAATCTTTTAGCCGTTCATTTTCTGCTCTGAGTCGCAAATTATCCTTGTGCAATTGCGACAGATTTTCTAGACCCTGGAGAAACTTATTGATTGACGCTGCCGGCCTCGAAACAAAGTCAAGTATTGGTGAAAAAACGTCTGCTATCACCACCGAAGTCCTCTCAATGGTGGTGCTTTTATTTTTATCTAATACCATAAAACTAATGGCAGCCGATATCAGAATAAAAATAAGAGATTTATGGATAACGGCCCTCAAAGGAGATGAGAGCCTTATCAGTCGCGACCCAGGCCTAAATTTAGAGTTTATTCTCATTACCAGTAACTTCGTGTGGAAAACAGCACTCTAAACCCATCAGGCTCTCAACTAGAGCTGGAAAAAACATCAGTCCATTGCTTCATGTCCTCTAGGCAATGACCCGTTCCCAAGCAAACACAGGATAAGGGATCTTCGGCGATCGAGACAGGGAGACCAGTTGTATGCCTGAGAACCAGATCTAGATTGCCCAATAGGGCTCCGCCACCGGTCAAGACAATTCCCTTATCTACGATATCAGCAGCCAACTCCGGTGCAGTGTGTTCCAACGCAACTTTTACAGCGTCGACTATTGCTCCAACCGGCTCTGCAAGGCTCTCCGCAACTTGTCTTTCAGACATAATTACTTCTTTCGGCACCCCATTCATCAGACCCCGCCCTTTTATTTCCATGATCCTGCCTTCGCCGTCGGCCGGGATGCTGGCGGACCCTATCTCTTTTTTGATCCGCTCAGAGCTACTTTCTCCTACTAAGAGATTATGGTTCCTTCGGACATAGGCCGCTATCGCTTCATCCATTGCATCGCCACCCACCCGGACAGAGCGTGAATAAACAAGTCCACCAAGGGATAAAACCGCTACCTCAGTGGTACCGCCTCCTATGTCCACCACCATCGACCCAGTGGGCTCAGCGACCGGAAGGCCCGCTCCTATGGCAGCGGCCATTGGCTCTTCAAGAACATGAACTCTGTGCGCACCAGCAGAGAGAGTTGAGTCTTCGATGGCTCGCCTCTCTACTGCGGTCGAACCAGAAGGCACCGCAACAACAATCTCAGGGCTAACGAAGGTTCTTCGATTATGCACTTTTCTTATGAAGTGCTTAATCATTGCCTCTGCCACCTCGAAATCAGCGATGACGCCATCTCTAAGCGGTCGAATAGCAAGAATGTTACCAGGCGTTCTCCCCAACATTAATTTGGCTTCATCTCCCACGGCAAGAACCTGCTTTTTACCTTTCGTCTCGCTTATCGCGACAACCGAGGGCTCATCAAGGACTATACCCCTACCTTTGACGTAGACCAAAGTATTTGCCGTTCCTAAATCGATGGCCATGTCAGCAGAAAACATGGCCCGGAATTTCGAGAACATTTTTAGCTACCCCTCAACAAATTCATTCATTTCACAACCCCTTTACGCGGAAAGTGCGCCCGGCAAAGTTTTCTCTCGCTTCTCTATTAATTTATTGAGAGCGTTGAGATATGCGCGAGCGCTTGCCACTAAAGTATCGGTATCAGCGCCGCGTCCGACGACACTCTTGCCATTCTCTTCCAACCGAACCGAGACTTCTGCTTGCGCATCCGTGCCTTCAGTGACCGCGTGCACCTGATATAGCCGAAGGCGAGCGTTGTGTTGAATAATTTCTGTTATGGCGTTAAAAGTTGCATCGACCGGACCATCTCCTTTAGCTGTTACCTGATGCAGTGCACCATCGATTGTAAGAGCAAGAGTAGCGGTTTGGGGGTCCTCTGATCCACAAATCACCCTAAGCGAAGCAAATTGAATTGAGTCTTTCTTGCTCTGAACCTCGTCATCCACAAGCGCAACAATGTCTTCGTCGTAAACATCCTTTTTTTTATCTGCAAGCGACTTAAACCTTAAAAACGCATCTTGAATAGCATTCTCTCCCAGCTCGTAACCCAGTTCCTCTAACTTTACCCTGAAGGCATGACGTCCAGAATGCTTACCCATCACAAGCTTAGATTGAGTCAAACCTACCGACTCCGGCGTCATAATTTCGTAAGTCTGGGCATTTTTCAGCATGCCATCTTGGTGGATACCGGACTCATGCGCGAATGCGTTCGCCCCGACAATGGCCTTATTCGGCTGCACCGCAAATCCCGTCACTGACGCAACCATCCGAGATGCTCTTGAAATATGGGTAGTTTCTATTCCGGTGGTGAATGGCAACATGTCGCTTCGCGTTCGCAAAGCCATTACAATTTCCTCCAAGGCTGCGTTACCGGCGCGCTCGCCCAGACCATTTATAGTACATTCTATCTGGCGAGCACCTGCAGACACCCCAGACAGTGAATTTGCCACGGCCAATCCCAAATCATTGTGGCAATGAGTTGAAATGATTGCCTTATCAATATTTGGCACACGATTTTTAAGCATCGCGATCAAAGAGCCAAACTCTTCCGGTACAGCGTAGCCCACCGTATCGGGGATATTTATCGTCAATGCGCCAGCTTTAATCGCAGCCTCGACGGTGCGACATAAAAAATCATGCTCTGTCCTTGATCCGTCCTCCGGGGACCATTCCACGTTATCAGTAAACTGCCGCGCATATGACACACTATCAATAACAGCTTGATAAACCTCCTCTGGCTCCATACGCAATTTAAATTTCATATGCAGCGGGCTGGTGGAGATAAATGTGTGAATTCTGCTCTGTTGAGCAGGTTTTAATGCCTCCGCTGCGCGGTCAATATCTCCTCGAGCGGAGCGAGCCAATCCACAAACAATTGGGCCCTTCGCCAATTTCGCAACCTCGTTGACGGCCTCGAAATCTCCTACAGATGCAATAGGAAAACCCGCTTCTATTACATCCACACCCATTTCTTCTAATAACTCAGCAATCCCGAGTTTCTCCTCAAGATTCATGGATGCACCTGGAGACTGCTCCCCGTCCCGCAAGGTAGTGTCGAATATCACTACCTTATCGGGTTTATTTTTGCTGGCGTTCATATTCCAGCTCCTTAAAATTAGCCTATCACTGGAGATAGGAGATATCGCCACTCTTAAAAAATACAACGAGAAGCTTTTTTCGAAGCTTACACGTTAGTGCAACAACTATTAACCAAAATTTTATTTATTTTCAGCTAAAAACTTTTCTTTTTTATCAGAATTGCTTCTCAGTTTTTGGACTTATCAACCAAACGATTTTCAGCGATCCATGGCATCATGCCCCGAAGCCGTTCGCCAACCTCTTCAATTTGATGCTCGGACTCTCTCCTGCGCATGGCTTTAAAACTGGCTTGCCCTGCTGCATTTTCGAGCACCCAATCTTTCGTAAAGCGACCAGCCTGAATATCATCAAGGACATTTTTCATTCGTGCCTTTACGCTTTCGTCAATCAATCTCGGGCCAGATATGTAATCGCCATACTCTGCAGTATTTGAAATTGAATAGCGCATATTTGCTATGCCGCCCTCATAAATTAAATCCACTATCAATTTTACCTCGTGCAAACATTCAAAATACGCCATTTCAGGCGCATAGCCGGCCTCTACCAAAGTTTCAAAACCAGATTTTATCAATGAAGTTAGACCACCACACAGAACCGCTTGTTCTCCAAATAAATCTGTTTCACACTCCTCCCTAAAAGTTGTCTCTATGATCCCTGCTCTGCCACCACCTATGGCGGATGCATAGGAAAGACCGATCTCATGTGCATTTCCACTAGCGTCTTGTTCCACTGCTATTAAACAAGGGACACCTGCTCCTCGCTGATACTCAGATCTGACTGTATGACCGGGCCCTTTTGGCGCTATCATAAAAACATCCATATCAGGCCGAGGTTCAATCAAGCTGAAGTGTATATTTAGGCCATGTGCAAAAGCCAGCGCAGCACCTTGTTTCATGTTAGCTTGCAAATCGCTGGTGTATAAAGTTGACTGCAATTCATCAGGCACCAATACCATAACAACATCTGCCCAAGCCGCCGCTTGATCGGGTGACATTACTTTTAGCCCCGCTCCCTCCGCCTTATCAATACTAGAAGACCCAGTCCTTAAACCTACAACAACCTCTGCGACGCCACTTTCCGTCAAATTAATGGCATGGGCATGACCTTGGCTACCGTATCCAATTACAGCAACCTTCTTAGATTTGATTAAGTTTACATCCGCGTCGCGGTCATAAAAAACACGCATAGTAAGTCCTCTTTTCTTTTTATTATAAAGCGTTTTTCTCGGTGTATTTTCGTTCTAGAACGTCTACCTAAAGCCCCTTTGCCCCGCGCGCAATAGCAACAACACCAGTTCTGGAAGCTTCGACTAACCCCAGAGGCCCCATCAACTCGATAAAAGCATTTATTTTTTTGGTTGATCCTGATATTTCAAACACGAAAGAAGTTCCTGTGCTATCAATTACGTGCGCTCGAAAAATATCTGCTATCCTGAGCGCTTCCACTCTCTTATTTCCGGATCCCTTAACCTTAATTAAGGCTAGTTCGCGTTCAACTGATCCACCTGAGGCCGTCAAGTCGCTAATCCTATGCACTGGAACTAGG
>CAJXEC010000001.1 GCA_913052165.1 uncultured Rhodospirillaceae bacterium | reverse complement strand
TCGGCTTTGCTATAGGACCCCTTTTTTATGGTCCTCTCTCTGACCGTTTTGGGCGTCGTCCAGTCTTGTTGTTTGGAATTATTTTCTATGTCGTAGCTGGTATTCTGTGCGCAATTACTGAGTCTATAGATGCACTAATCACGCTTCGGTTCTTTCAAGCTATTGGCGGCGCGGCAGGCCTTGTCCTGACCCGTGCCATTGTCCGGGATTTATGGTCTGGAACAGAGTCGGCCAGAATTCTATCGCTTTCTCTTCTTATTGTGTCGCTCTCCGCACTCATCGCACCGTTTATTGGCGGCTATCTATTGAAATTTCTTGGATGGCGTTTGATCTTCTGGCTGCTTGGGGGTTATGGGGTTTTAACTCTGGCTCTGGCTTGGTTCGCATTGCCGGAGACTTTGCCAAAAGAACGTCGTCAGGCCACAAGTTTTGGTCAGATCATTCCTCAGTATCTTTTGGTTTTTCGTAATCGCCAGGCTATGGGGTATATGCTTTGTGGAGGCTTTTCTTTCGCTGGCATGTTTGCCCAACTTTCTGGAACACCTTTCGTCTATATCGAGGTTTTTGGGGTTGCACCCGAACATTATGGATTAATATTTGGGGTTAATATTATTGCGATAATGCTGGGGTCTTGGCTTAACAGCCAATTGGTGGGTAAATTTGGTGTGCGCCCCATGCTGCGTTTCGGATTGGGGTTCGCCTTCGCGGGAGGGGTCTTTCTAGCCTTCTTTTCGTGGTTTGAGATTGGCGGTTTATTTGGAATTGCGATCCCGATCGCGCTTTATATGTTTCCACATAATTTAGTGAATGCTAACGCAGCTTCGGCATCACTAGAGTATTTTCCGGAAGTTGCTGGAACCGCTTCGGCAGTTCTGGGTCTAATTCGATTTGGGACTGGTGCGAGTGTCGGTGCCCTAGTCGGGTTGTTATATGATGGGACAGCGCTTCCCATGGCCATTGTAATCGCTGGTTGCGGGCTTGGCGCGATACTTACTTATTTATTAATGACAAGAGATTTACGAGCCTTCTGAATTGCTTGCCACACCCGATGGGGTGTTGCTGGCATATCAATTCGACTTACGCCAGCTGTTGCTAGAGCATTTGAAATTGCGTTCATGATTGTTGCCGGTGCACCGGTTGTACCTCCTTCTCCTGCCCCTTTGACCCCAAGGGGATTGGTGGGGCTTGGGCAGTCATTTGAAATAGGTTCTATCGAGGGCAATTGGTCTGCTCTTGGAATGCAGTAATCAAGAAAAGACCCTGTATGAAGCTGACCAGAACTTCTATCATAAATGGTATGTTCAAACATTGCTTGACCAATTCCTTGGACGATTCCTCCCTGCGATTGCCCATGGACGATCATGGGATTAATGGCCCGACCCACATCATCAACCGTTATAAATGACAGAATTTGTGTTTCTCCCGTCTCTGGATCGACTTCGACCTCACAAACTTGACATCCGTTGGGATAAGTAACCAACTCATTTCTGTGAAACCGCTGAGCGGTTAGCTCACGCTGCCGTGCGATATCAAATATAGATACTGAACGGTCCGTACCGTCGATCAAAAATAATCCGTTTCGATATGAAATATCTTGCTCTGAAACTTCTAAAATCTCAGAGGCAAAGGTTAATGCTTTTTCTTTTAAAATTGTCACCGCTTCAAAGAGAGCAGATCCACCGCGTACAATTGATCGAGAGGCGTTGGTGCCGGTTCCCTGACTTGTTATTTTGCTGTCTGCTTCTGGCATATCAATGCATTGAGGATCTAACCCTAATGCGTCACCAACAATTTGCCGCATTGATGTTTCGTGTCCTTGGCCTTGGGAGAGGCAGCCTGTACGAATTTTAACGCGGTTGTCTCCAGAAACTTTTATGGCGGCAAACTCGGAACTATCTCCCCCCGCACCCTCAATGAAGTTACATATGCCGATGCCTCTCAATTTCCCTCGTGCTTTGGATAGAGAGCGACGATTTAGAAAGTTATTCCAGTCCGCTGCTTGCAGCGCCTGACGCATATTTTCTACGAAATCACCGCTGTCATATATTGACCCTGTCGGCGTTCTGAAGGGAAATTGATTTTTGGTTATTAAATTCTTTCGCCGAAGCTCTACGCGATCAATACCACAACATTTTTCTGCTTCATCAATGAGGCGTTCAAGGATATAGATTGCCTCTACCCTGCCTACTCCTCTATAAGAGCTTATAGGCACTGTATTAGTGAATACGCCCTTTAGTTCTAACCTCATCGCGGGAGTTGTATATACCCCAGCTAGCATTCGGGTAACATTTCGAAGCGCAGTGAAAGGCGCATTACCCGTGTTATAAGCGCCCATATTGCATACCCCTTTGATATGCAAAGCGACAAAGTTGCCGCCTGAATTTAGCCCAAGCGTACCTGATAAGACATAATCTCTACCCTGTGCCGTGCTTTTAAACTCTTCTTGCCTCGTTGATGTCCATCGGATTGGGCGGCGCAGCTCTTTTGCCGCGAAAAGAAGGCAGGCGTACTCCCCGTAAATGACATTTCGTGAACCAAAGCCGCCGCCAACGTCTCTGCTAATAACACGGACTTTGGAGGCTTGAATATTCAAGATTTCAGAAAGTCGGTCGCGCATTGCTGTTAAACTTTGTACGCCCGCTTCTAAAACATATTCATGAGTTTCTGGCGCCCACCGGGCGAGAGCAGCTCTTGGTTCCAAAAAACAAGTTACGGTCCGATTATCAGTAACAGTTAAAGACACCTTATATGCAGCCGTATCGAGAGCCTCCTTAACTCTCTCTTCATCTCCGGTATCCCAGTCAAAGCACAGGTTGCCTGGGATACCCGACCAGATAGACGGGCCTATTTCGGCTTTCTCGGTTTCGACGACTGCGGGGAGCGCTTTCCATGTTACGGCGATTGCCTCCACGGCTTCAATAGCAGCGGCTGCTGAGTTACCCACTGCCAATGCTATCGGATCTCCTACATGCCGCGCCCATCCGTCTGCTAGGGGGTAAAACGGGGGCGCTGATATAAGGGTGCCATCCCTGTTCGGGTATTGCTTGGCTCTGATGAGGTCGGCTACGAACGGGTTTATTTTGGATTTTTTTAAATCCTCGGCAGTCCAAACACCGAGACATCCTGCGACGTTTTTCGCCTTGCTAACATCTATATAGGTAATTTCCGCGTGCGCATGAGGAGAACGTAAGAAAGCACCATATGCCGCCTCATCACATTTGTGATCGTCAGAAAAGTTTCCAGCCCCTCTGACCAATCGGTCGTCTTCCATTCTCTTGATGGAGGCGCCAATACCACTAGATATGCGGGAAGTGGCCTCTATTTGCGTGACTCGTAAAAATTGATCAGCCTAACAACATCGTTTGCATCAAATCGACCCAAAGGCCCGTCGCTGTATGAACTGATTACGATCTTACCGGCTGAGTCAATTATGAATTCAGATGGTTGAATAATTTCGCGCCGGTCTTCCCACCAAGAGCCAAGGGTATCCGCAATTTCCCTGGTAACACCCTCCGCTACCGGGAAGGAGACTTCTTCGGCTACCTCAGCCGCTTTTTCACCTTGGTCAACACTGCCTGCAACGACTGTTGCGTTTAACAAATTAAGCGCGTCTTTTTGTTCTTCAAAGCCGACTAACTGCCGGCGGCAATATGGTCACCAATGACCCCGATAAAAGAGCACTATATTGTATTTGGCGTCCATACCCGCAGGAATGACCAGTTCTCCACCACTAACCAAATTTAGAGTTATATCAGGGAATTGATCTCCAATACCGAGTTTCTTTGTCATATTGAGAAGCCCTCTCGTTAACACTTCAATATCATTTATCATTATTCGAGTGAGGTCAAAATAACCTCTTTGAAAACCTTATATTTCAGTTTGGACGCTGTCCTTGGTGAAAGGCGGGATCCGTAAACGGGCAAACGCTCTCGCTACGCTGGTCGCTTTTTTACCCCCCAGAGGCTTGGAATAAAGAGAGATTACTGCGTCTGTTTGGCGGAAAAGAGTGGGAGTCGAACCCACCAGAGACGTCTTACGCCTCTCACCGGATTTGAAGTCCGGGCGCCCCACCGGGGTACGATTCTCTTCCATACCTCTTACAATTTTACTGAAGCTAGGTTTACGTGTCACCGTCTAGAGGAAATACCAAATACTCCAGAGGCCGATTTAAGAATTTCGCGTCCAGAGCCTTTCCGCCGTGTGAACTTGATTTTATCGAAATACTCCAGAACCTCGATGGTCATATTGCGTCCAATCGCTGTTTTATCTCTGAATGCTCGAACCTCCAGGATATTTTCTGGATTTTCTAATGCAGTGATTTCTGCGATTTCAGCCAAATCAACCAATGTCTTGGGTTGAAGAAAACGCGTTTTAGAAATCCTTTGTACGAGTCCGGTGCGCCCTGCTCTGACCATTAACCGTTCAAGGTTAACGGGGTTGATACTTATTTCTTCAGCTATTTCATAGATTGAGGGTGGCTTAAGACCAGTTTTATCCAAGTATTGTTGGACTTTTTCCCACATATCGGAGTCCTTTCCCGACAGGGCTATTTTGTGGTTTGGTAGGTGCAACGCTGTTCCGACCCTAACAATATCCCCCTTGTTTGCAAGATCCCTTGCCAGTTCTGCTCCTACACCCTCTGGGACGTTAAGGCCCGTGAGAGCTAGCAAGCGGTCTTCATTGGGTCCTATCTTTTCTGGATTTTTAACGTGCCAGGAATTGAGTGCCTCCAATACCAATTTTTGGAGTTTGTTCCAGTGGGTTTGATTAAAACCCTGACGACCATCTCCAGTTTCTACTATTTTTATGTCGGCCACTTTAAATAGCCGATCTTGCTCTGACGGGGTCAGGTTTCGGGTTCGAACGAAGTTTTCTAGCTGCAGTCCTGTGTGAGCAATATTTAAAAGTTCTATCAAGGCGTCTTTGTGATTACGCTGTTCCATCTCTCGCAAGAAAGCAAGCCGCTTAGCCTTAGCCCTGCCGCGTCTTGGAGGATATATATCAATTACCGTTCCGCCCCCAATGGTTCGACGAGCAGATTGGTCACGAACCACGAAACGGTCACCATGAAGGGCTCCTATTGGTTGATTGACGATGATTTGGACAAGGGCATTTTGCCCTGGTTCGACTTGTTTTTCCTCGAGCATGGCAAGCCGTCCAGTGGTTTCCGATGGCCCAATGTGTACATGGACGGGTGTCCAATGTGATAATTTTTTGCGCTCGGTCGTGAGTACCTGCATTCTGGCATCAAATTTTGAGGTCAAGTTTGGGACTTTATTGGAAACGATCCAGTTACCTCGTCGAACGTGTTGTTTACTGACATTTGGTCCCGTCAAATTAAGCGCCAGCCGCTGGCCAACTTGCCCTGTTTTGCTACCTGAATTTTGTGAATGGATACCCCGAACGCGCGCGCTAATATCGTTTGGCAATATACGTAAGGTCTCCCCTTCTTTTATAGAACCGGATGATGCGGTGCCCGTTACTACCAAGCCTGAGCCGGTCACTGTAAAACTACGGTCCACCGGGAGCCGAAAGTTTCCGGTTATTGGCTTTGATTGAAAAGTCTGAGCCACATTTAGAAGATTTCCTTTAAGATCTTCAATGCCCTCTCCGGTGAGGGCGGAAACCGGGAAGTATGGAATTTTTTCTAGGCTGGTGTTTTTAGCTAAAATACGAAAACTTTGGGTTACTTGTTCAACCCTATAGCTCGCAACACGATCAATTTTTGTAATTACCAGAGCCCCATTTTCGATCCCTAATAAGTTTAAAATCTGTAAATGCTCCTCGGTTTGCGGCATGGGGCCGTCATCTGCAGCAATAACAAAGAGAGCGAAATCGATACCACTAACCCCACAAAGCATATTTTTTATGAAGCGTTCGTGACCCGGAACATCGATAAACCCGATAGGCGTATTGCTTGGTACAGGCAGGAATGCAAAGCCGAGATCTATAGTTAGGTTGCGTTTCTTTTCTTCGGGGAGACGATCTGTATCTGTGCCCGTTAGGGCTTTCACCAAAAGCGTTTTGCCATGATCGACATGACCTGCGGTGGCAACTATCAAGGCTGCTCTCTCAGCTGACTGACGAAAGCCTCGATATCTTCGAGACAGCGAATATCGAGAAGAAATGATCCATTTTCGATGTGACCAATTACTGGCCTTGGTAAGGCTCGAAATTTGCGTGCAATCTCGGAGAGGGCACTTCCTGCCCCGCGTTTACCAAAGTTTGGTGTGATGGAGATTGCCGCACTTTTTAGTCTTCTAGTAGGCATGCTCCCGCTGCCGACTTGGCTCTCACATTCAATGATTTGCACCGAGGAACTATTACCCACCCAATCGGAGATGGGTTTTATAATTTTCTTGCATGTTTGATTGATTTCCTCTGGTTTTCGGGAAAGCGCCCGCAAGCCGGGAATGGAACTAATTAACTTCTCGGGTTGGCGGTATAAATCCATGACGGCGGACAAGGCAGCAATAGTCATTTTATCTAGTCTTAGCGCCCGTTTCATAGGATTACGGCGTATTTTTTTGATAAGATCTTGTTTGCCTACAATGATGCCCGCCTGGGGACCCCCAAGGAGTTTGTCTCCACTGAAAGTCACCAAATCCGCCCCTGCAGCTATTGTCTCTGCAGGAGTTGGTTCATGCGGTAGCCCGAATTCTTCTAGGTTAACCAGTGTGCCGCTGCCGAGGTCCACCGTGAAGGAAATACGATTCTCCCGGCATAATTGAGCTAGTTTTTTCTCATCGACGGCGGCGGTAAAACCTTCAATGGCAAAATTACTAGTATGAACTTTCATAATCATTGCGGTTCTGGGGCCAATAGCCTCTTCAAAATCTTTGAGATGAGTGCGATTCGTGGTCCCTACTTCTAAAAGTTTGGCGCCAGCCCGAGACATGATATCGGGAATTCGAAAAGAACCACCAATTTCGACTAATTCTCCCCTAGACACAGCTACCTCTTTTCGAAGTGCCAAGCTGTTTAGTGTTAGCATTACTGCCGCGGCATTATTGTTGACCACTGTTGCGGCCTCTGCACCGGTAAGTTCTGCAAGTTGGGCCTCTAAGTGTTTGTCTCTATCGCCCCTTTTTCCTGAGGCAAGATCAAACTCAAGATTACTAGCTCCACCAGAGACAGAAATAACTGCTTCAATAGCCTCTCGTGGTAAGGGTGCTCTACCTAAATTTGTGTGGAGCACAGTACCGGTTAAATTGAATAAGGGCTTGAGGCTCGGGGAAAATGACTCGGCAAGATATCTTTTTACCTCTGACACAAGATTTTGCACTGCCGGTATTTTTTGGGGGGCCGTGGAATAGTTTTCGCGATAGGTCTGCAAGATTTCTCGAACTGCCTTAGTCACGGCAATTCGACCGTAATCAGAAACAAGAGCTTTTGCGCTCTGCTCATTCAGCAAGCGGTCTACCGACGGAATTGCTGATAGTGGTGATGAATTTTTGCCAGCCATGCCACTGGTTTTAACTGAGAAGATCACCGATGCAAGTCCCCTGTTGGTGCAGCAGACAAGACTCCTTTACAATGCAATAGATAAATTTAGTAGATCCCCAAAGAGGAGTGAAAGGGATGATTGACCTGTACGCAGCACCAACAACCAATGGATTACGCGTGAAGATTACTCTAGAAGAGTGCGGCCTTGATTATACTCTGCATCGCGTGAATATGGCAGATAAAGAGCACAAATCGGAGGAATTTCTCAAACTCAACCCTCTTGGTCAAACTCCTGTATTAATTGATCAAGATACCCCTGCAGGTCCATTAACTATCTGCCAATCAATGGCTATTTTGTTTTATCTTTGTGAGAAGGCTGGGAAATTCATTCCAACTGATGCGGCAAAGCGAGCCAGATTTTGGGAGCCCGTAATGCATGCGGCAACCGAAATTGGACCTGGTTATGGAACCATTCCATTTATCACGCGTTGGGAACAAGAAAATGATCACGCTAAAGAAATGTTTCAACAAAGATACAGAACTCATATGGAGCACATAGATAATATATTGAGCAACCAAAAATATTATGCGGGTGAGGAAATTACACTGGCAGATTTTGCGGCTTTTGGGATCATCACTAGAGGGAAATCTACTTATCCCGAGATGTCGGAAGGATACGCCAATATCGATAGGTGGCATGATGAGTTGATATCGCGTCCTGGAGTTGAAAGGGGACTTGATTTTGGGGATTGAACTATCCCCTACAGAAATTCTTCTAAAAAATCCTTTGCTTCTGGACCCCAAATTTGTTGCCCGTTGGCACAGAACCGATGGGCTTCACCTCCAGCGACGCCCCAAGCCGGAAAAATAGTGGCTCTATGTGGTATGTCATGTAGGTATAATATCTTCGCCAATTCTTTTGTCGGAGCAGTATTAAAATCATTTTCTGGCTGTATCAGAAAGACCGGCTTAGTGAGGTCTGCAGCTGCTTGCTGTAATATATTTCTGATTTTGGTATGATCCTTCCACTGACTTGCGCCGCCAGAGAAATCAAGGCCGCATTTCCACCTTTTGTCACGGGATAAGGCGAGCAGCGCATGGATTCCTCCGAGTGAACTGCCCATCACAGCGATCCGGGTACTATCTATACTGTCTTTGTCTTGCAACCAATCGAGTGCAGCAATCACATCTTGATTCTCTCTCTCCAATCTCTCGGACAGTTGATCATCGTGTGAAGAAGTGCCCCTTTGGGCTGAGACTTCCTCGTATAATGGGATGCCCTCTGACTCTCCGTAGCCAGCTCGATGAGGGAATAGGTATGCATAACCGAGCGCTTGAAAAAATGCAGCTGTTTGGGGGTGAGATAAATCAGCAGAGCCTTTGGGAAGTTGGCTCCCATGGTTATCAACAATACAGGGAAAAGGCCCCGTTCCTGCAGGAACGTAGAAATAACCGGTTAAATTTTTTCCTTGAGATGAGAAGTTAATCGTTTGCGGAGAATGAGAGGGCTCTTTTTTTATCATCGGCCTGCTAAAATCAATATTTGCTAAAATTCAACATATTTCGGGGTGCTGACGGAGAAGAGTTTAACCGTTATGGTCTGCCACCGCACAATAAATTTGTAAAGGAGAGACGCCGGTATGAATGATGGTTCCGGCAAAAAGCGTTATCGTTTAGGTGTCGATGTAGGAGGCACACACACAGACCTTGTTCTTAAAGATGAACAGACCGGCTCCATTTTGATTGAGAAGGTTTCTTCCTCGCCCGAAAATCCGGCTCTGGCTGTACTTGCAGGCGTAGATAGGTTTTTAGATAGAGGTGTATCGCCAGAAGAAATTTACTTTTTTAGTCACGGAACAACAGTAACGACTAATGCACTGTTGGAAGGCAAAGGTGCCAAGGTTGGACTGCTTATAAACAGTGGGTACCGAGCAATTTGCGAGGTGCAAACGCAGGCGCGCGATGAGGGCAATCCCTACGATCACTTATTTGCGCGTCCCGAACATCTGACGCCGCCAGATTTAACCAAGGAAATACCCTGCCGGATCGATTTTGAAGGCTGTGAGCTTACTCCGCTGCATGTCAGCAGTGTGCAGGAGGCTGCACGATCTCTCGCAGGTCGAGGCGTTAATTCTTTTGCTGTTTGTTATTTATTCTCTTTCATGAATGATGCGCATGAACGAGAGACCGCCCGAATTATACGTAAAATCATACCCGACGCCAAAGTTTCTCTGTCCTCTCAAGTCCTTCCTCGGATTCGAGAATGGCCAAGATATTCAACAACCATAATAAACGCCTACCTTGTCGAAGTCCTCTCAGATTATATCAAAACGCTTGCAGAGGGTCTGGATAGAAAGCTCATCGATACCCCTCGCAGATTTTTAATGCAGTCAAATGGGGGCGTAATGCCTCTTGCCGCTAACGCGGAAAGTCAAACAGTCCATACTTTATTGTCAGGACCTGCAGCAGGTGTTCAGGGTACGGCTTGGCTTATCGGTAAAAACATGGAGATTGGTAATATCGTCACCCTGGATATGGGAGGGACAAGCGCCGATATAGCTTTTATCCAACACGGAGTACCCCTGGAGCATGCAGAGGCCTATGTCGCGGAACGAATCGTAGCTGTGCCCGCCCTCGATGTTTCCACAATTTCAGCGGGTGGCGGTTCAATAGCGAGAATAAACTCAGCAGGACTTTTGGAGGTTGGCCCTCAAAGTGCTGGTGCTGAACCTGGACCCGTCTGCTACGGCAAAGGTGGTAAAGAGCCTACTGTGACCGACGCAGATCTTGTGTGTGGATTTCTTAATCCAGATTTCTTTCTTGGCGGAAGAACGCAGCTCGATACTGAGGCGGCGAGACAAAGTATTTCAGATAGAGTGGCCGTGCCCATGGGTGCCGACCTGGAAACGGCAGCTATGGGAATCATCCGTGTTGTCAACGCGAGGATGGCGGATGAAATACGGGTCCAGGCTGCAAAGAAGGGTGTAGACCTGAAAGATTTTACATTGGTTCCTTTTGGTGGTGCTGGCCCCGTACATGCAGCATTAGTCGCTCGTGATTTGGGAATTCAGAGGGTGCTGATTCCGGCAAGTCCGGGGGCTTTTTCAGCCTTCGGTTTGCTTTGCGCTGATGTCATACATGATTATATCCGCTCCGATCTTGATGATTTGGGAGAATTGTTACCTCATGAAATGGAGGCAACATTCAGTGACCTAGAAAAAACAGCCTTTCTTGACCTTGAAAAAGAAGGTCTTGGAAATTCATCTGTCCGATTTTATCGAGAGGTAGATTTACGTTATGCGGGCCAGGGGTACGAATTGCGTGTCGATCTCGAGGGTCTTGGCCCTCCTCTGACAAAAGGGGTGCTTCCTAAGCTCATCGAGAGGTTCCATGAACGTCACGAAGCGGTGCATGGCCATGCGGCGAGAGAGGCTGAGATCGAGTTGGTTAGTTATCGGGTTAGAGCAGTCGTTGAAGAACCCAAATTAGAATTAATGCCGAGGAAACAGGATCCTGTAGTTGAACAAATCGAGTTACAAACTCGGTCAGCCATCTTTGGTGCTGCTGACAGCGTGTCGGCAAATGTTTATCGCAGAGAGACACTGGCCCCCGGTCGCAAGATTGCTGGGCCGGCAATTATTGAACAACTTGACTCCACGACCGTAGTGCCTCCTGACTGGAGCGCGGAGGTTGATGTCTTTGGAAACTTAATTCTTAGAGAGGATAAAGTTTGATGGACCCGTCGACTAAGCTTGATCCAGTAACGGTGCAGATTTTGCGCAATCGCATTGGAAGTCTTATGGAGGAAATGCACCACCATTTCTTTCGGTCGGGGTATTCAACGATTGTCCGCGAGTCGAGAGACTTTTCCTGTGTAATACTTGACCCAAAGGGCCGCATTCTTGTCGCGCCGCCTATGTTCTTTCATTCGACGGCCTATAAATATCTGGTAAGTCGAATTTTAGAAATTTACGGGGACTCAGGCCTCGAAGATGGCGATATCTTTGTTTCGAATCATCCGTATGATGGCAACCTACCTCATATTCCCGACATGGGTGTGATTATGCCAATCTTCAAAGACGGAGTGTTGATTGGGTTTTCCGGTAGCATCGCGCACAAGGCTGACGTTGGTGGCACAGTTCCCGGCTCCACTTGGGGCCAGGCTACCGAGATTTTCCAAGAGGGAATTTTATATCCGCCAGTACAGTTTTATCGTGCGGGTGAATTGAATCGCGACATAGAGCGTCTTATTCGGACAAATAGCCGTTTTCCTGAGACGACACTGGGTGATTTGCGTGGTCAGGTTGCAGCCATAGGAATTGGACGCAATAGGCTGCTGGAAATTTGTTCTGAATACGGCACAGACACCGTTTTGAATTGTATAGAGGGGATGATTTTGGCAGCGGCTACTGAGTTTCGGGCTGCCTTATCAAAGTTGCCTGCGGGCCAATCAGAAGCAGAGTCATTCCTTGACAGTGACGGCATTGATTTTTCTAAGCCTGTCAGGATGCATGTCAAAGTGAACGTTGCAAATGGCGAGGTCTCTTTTGATTTTTCAGGGAGTGATCCCCAAGGAAAGGGACCTGTAAATATTCGTCGTGGGTTGATTGAAGCTTGTTGTTTCCAAGTTTTAATTGGAATGCTCGACCCTAATCTCCGGTATTCGGATGCGGCATTCGACTGTGTCAGACTGGAGACAAAACAAGGAACAGTTGTGGATCCTTATCCACCTGCTCCGTGCAGTTCTTATATGAAAACATGCATGACCGTGATTGACATGCTTTTGGAGGCTTTCGGAGTTTTTGTTCCTGAGCGAGCGGCAGCTTACAGTGGGGGTAGCGGCGGCGGGCTTACCATCGATTGGCGTGGCACCGACCGAGTGCCGAGAGGTAACCAGTATGAAATATATGGTTCAGCCTACGGTGGTTCAGCTACTCAGGATGGCACATCAGGCACGACAGTCCATCTTTCAAATATTTACGTCACCCCGATTGAGATAGTAGAAACGGAATTTCCATGTCGCGTAACGCGATACGAGCTTATACCTGGTTCAGGTGGAGATGGTCAGTATCGTGGCGGTTTGGCGATGCGGCGTGATTATGAAATTCTGCAGCCTGCAATGGTAATTTTTAGAGGCGACCGGGCGGCCCGTCGGCCCAAGGGGGTAGCAGGAGGGCAGCCCGGAAGACCTAGTCGTTTTATAATTAACCCGGGTCAGCATAACGAAAAAGAAATGCCAATAACCACGAGGCTTGATCTCGAGATTGGTGCAACTATGAGGATAGAGGCTGCAGGGGGAGGCGGATATGGCGACCCCGATGACCGTAAAGAGGAAGATAGGCAGCGAGATCAAGAGTGGGGCTATGTCTGATGGTTAAAAAAAGCAATCCTGGAGAATGTAAATTTTAAATTTTATATTTCTGGGTATTAGATTTGAGGGCTCGACGTTTCTTTTGTCTTCTAAATTCCTGGTAAGTTCAGAGAAATAAAACCTGAGGATTATTATTGACTAACATGGCGCCAGCACTTCGCGGCGGCCTATATATGATGGGGGCCGCGGCTAGCTTCACGATTATGACCGCTTTAATAAGAGTCATTGCACAGGAAATACACCCATTTGAAATCGGTTTTTTTCGCACAATAACGAACCTTATACTTATGGTTCCTTTTGTTTTACGAACAGGACCGACCGTTTTTCAAACTGAAAACCATAAGTTTTATGCTTTGCGCGGCTTAATTGGCGTTGCTTTTGTTATGAGCTACTTTTCCGGTGCAGCGATGATCCCGGTATCAGATTCCCAAGCATTGATTTTTACGTCTCCTCTTTTTGCTGCGGCTTTGGTTGTGGTGTTTTTGGGCGAGAAAATTCGGGCGCGCCGTATAGCCGCACTGGGTATTGGTTTTGTTGGTGCGATCATAATACTTAGGCCAGGGTTCGATGCGATGAATTTAGGTGCAGTGCTGGTTCTAATTGGCGCTATGACAAACGGGGCTAGTAATGCTCTGGTAAAATATACAACAAGAAAAGATCATCCCGATACTGCGGTGCTATTTCTAATGTTATATGTGACCCCCCTAATAGCTTTACCGACAGTATTTGTCTGGGTTACCCCCTCATGGGAACAGCTTAGTTTTTTGTTGGCCATTGGTTTCTTTGCAACACTCAATCAAAGGTTCTTGTCTCGAGCGTTTGCAGCAGCTGATGCCACCGCGGTTTTGCCATATGATTTTTCAAGGTTGCCCTTTGCGGCATTAATTGGTTGGTTTGTCTTCTCTGAGTTACCAGATTTTTGGGTGTGGGTTGGAGGTGCGATAATCTTTGCTGCTTCTATTTATATCGCCCATAGAGAATCACTGGCATCTCGCAGGGAAATTTGATGATTTTTCTACAATTTACTGCACCATATATTTTGGTCAAATATATTGGAGGATAAGATGAAAACGAGATTTAAGCTTTGCAGTTTCAAAACTTGTCCCTGGGTCCACCGGGCTGCGATTGTACTTCAAGAAAAAGGCATTGAATATGAAATAGAATACATTGATCGCGCTAATCGGCCTGATTGGTTTCTGGAGATATCGCCCCACTCGAAGGTACCAGTTTTAATCATAGATGGAGAGACAGCATTATTTGAGTCTAATGCGATTGCGGAATTTCTTGATGAAATTGCAGAACCACGTCTCCATCCTAAAGATCCTATTTTGCGCGCCCAAAATCGTGCCTGGACAGACTTTGTGCCGACTTTCAGTCAAATTACCCACATCTCTAATGCTTTTGATGAGGACGACTTTAACGCCCGAGTAGAAAAAGCCAGAGTTCCCGCCAGCCGTCTGGAAGGTGCTTTGTCAAAGCGGGGCAATCAAGGTCCTTTCTTTAATGGCGTGGAGTTCTCATTGGTCGATGCTGCCTACGCGCCGGCTTTAATGCGATTTACGTTTCTTGACCGCGTAAGGCCCACAGGGCTTCTCGACGATTTACCTTTGCTTTCCGCATGGCGGGACGCTCTGATAAGCTATCCAGCTGTGTTGAGAGGAGTAGTTCCTGAATTCTATCAAGTATGGGAGGAGCAGGTGCGCAATAATGGAAAATGGGTGAAGCAATTCTTACCTAAAGCATCTGCCGCGTAACAGTTGCAAAAAGTTGACCAACTAGTCGACGTGATTATTTTGCGGCGTCGAGTAATTCAGAAATTAAGGAAAAATTTATTATGACCACCATTGTCGTCCAAGATGATCATATAATACGGGCACTCAGCGTCATATTGGATCCGGATTGCCCAGGAGACCGTGTCGATGCATTTGAGGATTATTATTCTGTAGACATGCCGGAGTTCAGAAAATGGCGAGATGGTCTGCGGAAGAAATATACAGATGTATTTCCGGCAACGGTGATTTTAACTCATAGCCAGGAAGAACTCGATAACTCGCTCAAAGAAGCAGATGCAGTTGTGGTTGAAGATTATATATTCGGACAAAAACAACTCGATTCTGGTCCAAAAATTAAAATTTGTCATAATTTTCGCACGGATATGCGTAATATTGATGAGGCGGCTTGTGAGGCGCGGGGAGTAATCGTTAAGCCATTTTTTCGACGGGTAAACGTCGCTGTTGGTGAGCATGCGTTTGCGCTGATGATGACCCTCGGAAAAAAACTGGTAGAGACTAATAAACTTTTAACGATCGAGGAGTTGCAGGCAGAAGGGTGGCCAGCCCGAATTTACAACCGCAAACACACTGCTAACTCTAACTGGGCCAGGATAAACGGTATAAAGAATATGCGTGGGTCGACGTTGGGGTTAGTTGGTCTGGGCTCTGTAGGTCGTGAAGTTGCCAGATGGGCAAATGCCTTCGATATGAAAATTCTTTATGCTCAGCGTAATCAACTCTCAAAAGATCTAGAAAAACAGTTCAACGCATCTTACAGGCCAATAGAAGGTCTTTTCCAAGAGTCGGATTTTATTTCAATCCATGTGCCGCTGAATGAGGGTACCCGGGGTATGATTGGGAGGGAACTTTTGGAGATGACGCAGCCCAATACGATAATTGTCAATATTGCCAGGGCAGACATCATTCGGAGGGAAGCTTTGTTGGAGTATCTCGAGTCAGGTCATCTTGGAGGTATAGGTATGGATGTACATTATCAGGAACCTGGTGAGATAGACGATCCATTTCGCAGATATAAAAATGCAGTTCTTAGCCCGCACATCGCGATCGGCACCCGGGTTAATGGCGCTGAAGACATGGGAGATATAGTAAGTAATTTAAACGACGCCCTTGGCTCTTAATTTTTGCCCCTAGCTAGAGACCAAAAGCTGATGTTAGCTGGATATTTCACTAAACCAACACCTTTCGTAATGGGACGAGCCAATGAGCTATAAATTTTTTTCCTCCTCTAGAGATGCTATAGCGATCAGTCTGATCGCGACAACGACCTTCGATGAATGGATTAAGGAACAGCCATCTTTTGTTAAAACCTGGGTAAAAGCTTCAGGCTTTAGAGCGGAGGCGGGCGCTCATTGTTTGGTGCCTGGTCCAGGAGGTACCCTTTCTGAGGTATTGGTTGGAACACAGGAGGCAATAGGTATTTGGGCCTTAGCTGGTTTGCCTGAAAACCTTGCTATGGGAACTTATTTCATTAAGACAAAATTAAAAAAGCAGCTCGCCACCGACTTGGCTGTCGGCTGGGCACTGGCATGCTACAGATTCGAAAAATATAAAACTCAAAAGAACTCTAGGAAGTTCCCTAATCTAGTATGGCCTAAAGGTTGCGACAGGGATGCAGTAATCCGTTCAGTGGATGCAGTTTTTATGGTCAGGGATTTGATCAATACTCCTGCTGAAGATATGGGGCCTCCTGAGCTAGCCAATGCTGCGCGGAAACTTGCTCGGCTTCACAAGGCTAAGTTTCGAACAATCGTGGGTGATGCCTTGCTTAAGGAGAACTTTCCGACGATTCATGCTGTGGGGCGCGCATCTTCAAAACCTCCCCGTCTTATAGATTTTACATGGGGTCGTCCTCGGGCTCCTAAAGTGACCTTAGTAGGCAAGGGAGTTTGTTTTGATACCGGCGGTTTAGATCTTAAGACAGCATCTGGAATGTTGCGGATGAAAAAAGATATGGGGGGTGCCGCTTGTGTATTGGGCCTTGCACACATGGTCATGGATGCTCGCCTTGATGTAAGGCTCCGCGTTTTAATCGGAGCAGTAGAAAATTCTGTTTCAGGTAACGCGTATCATCCCGCTGATGTGATAAAGACCCGCGCTGGTATTACCGTGGAAATAGGAAATACTGATGCCGAGGGAAGGTTGGTAATGTGCGATGCGCTCTCGCTAGCCGAGGAAGAGTCGCCCGAACTTCTTGCCGATTACTCAACATTGACAGGTGCAGCGCGGATTGCCCTGGGCCCAGAGCTCTCAGCGTATTTTTGTAATGACGACCGCTTGGCTTCAGATATATCGCTTGCGGGACAGGCTGTTGACGATCCGACATGGCGCTTGCCCCTTTGGAAGGGTTATCGTCACCTTATCGACAGTCCCGTGGCAGACGTAAATAATGTTGGGTCAATCGGGCAAGGTGGCGCGATAACAGCGGCCCTCTATCTGCAAGAGTTTGTCAGTGAAAAGACCCCCTGGGTACACTTTGATATAATGGCATGGAACAGTCGTAATCGGCCCGGCCGTCCAATTGGAGGAGAGGCAATGGGGGTTCGAGCTCTTTTTAATGTCATCCAGAGGCGTTTCGGAAAAAACTGAAAACCTAATAATTTTTGATAGGAAAAATTTACAGCTTTACTCCCCTATTATGTGAGAATGGAAGATTTCAGTCCGAGTGTAATGATTTAGTGGTTTCTGAAAATTTCGGAGAAAAAATTACACCAGAATAGATCAATTTATACGCGTATTTTCCGATGTTTCTAAGTTAAGAGCGGCAGAAAGCAATTCCCTTGTATAGTTGGTTGAGGGATTCTTGAAGATTTCTGAGGACTTACCTTGCTCTACAACTTTCCCGTTTCTCATTACAATTAGTTGATCTGCTAGCGCTCGCACCACTTTTAAATCGTGGCTGATGAAAAGATATGAAATTTTATATCTTATCTGCAAATCCCTCAGTAGATTCACGATTTGGGCTTGAACTGATACGTCAAGAGCCGATGTCGGCTCATCCAGCACGATTAGCTTGGGTTTGAGTATTAGTGCTCTGGCTATAGCAATTCTTTGCCGTTGACCGCCTGAAAATTCATGAGGATACCTGTCTTGGGTCTCGGGATCCAATCCGACCTCGCGTAAGACATCTATAATTATTTTTTGGCGCCGTACCAGATCCATTCCGCTTTGATGAATGCGCAACCCCTCCTCGATGATTTGACCAACAGAGAGACGCGGGCTTAACGATCCATATGGGTCTTGAAACACGATTTGCATTTCTGCCCTAAGTGGACGCATCTCTTTCCAACTAAGTTCACTTATATCTGTCCCCTGGTATATAATCCTTCCTGAACTCCGCTCGAGTCGCAGCAACCCAAGAGCAAAGGTGGTCTTTCCTGATCCGCTTTCGCCCACTATTCCAACTGTTTGCCCCTCCTTGATCTTGAGGGTAACGCCGTCTACCGCCTTAACATAACCCTTGGTTCGTCGAAGGAGGCCACGCTTTATGGGAAACCAGACTTTCAAATCATCAGCTTTAAGTATGACCGGGGACTCGGGAGATTCGAGGGCGGTGGTTCCCTTGAGCTCTGACGCCAGTAGATGTTTTGTATAGGCGTGTTGGGGGTTACGGAAAATTTGTTCGGTTTTACCAGACTCTACGATTTGGCCCTGGGTCATCACAAAAACCCGGTCAGCAACTTTTCGAACTACCCCAAGGTCATGAGTGATTATCAACATGGCCATTTTTTGCTTTGTTTGTAGTTCCTTTAAAACCGATAGAATTTGAGCCTGAATGGTTACATCAAGGGCCGTCGTAGGCTCATCAGCAATCATTATCTCTGGCTCATTTGCAAGGGCCATTGCTATCATTACCCTTTGTCTTTGCCCGCCAGATAATTGATGTGGATAGGCCCCGAGCCTTTCCTCCACTCTGTCTAGGCCCACCTTTTTGAGAAGTTCGCTCACGTGCTCCCGAACAGAAATTCGTCGAGTTTTTTTGTGAAGGATCAACACCTCTCCAATCTGTTTTTCAATCGTGTGAAGGGGATTAAGGGATGTCATAGGTTCCTGAAAAATCATCCCGATTCGATTTCCCCTTATTTCACGGAGTCTGTCTGGCGTTGCTCGAAAAATATCCTCCCCGGCAAAGTAGATATTGCCTGTTGGGTGTGTGGCAAGCGGATATGGCAGAAGCTGTAAAATAGATAAAGCGCTTACAGATTTACCTGATCCGCTTTCACCTACAAGAGCGACTGTCTCTCCTTTATAAATATCAAAAGAAACATCCTTTACAGCCACTGCTTCTTTATCACCTTGTTTGAAGGCTACTGATAGATTTTCAACTCGCAGTAATGCTGGACTTGGGTCAATCATCAGACCAGCGTCTTCCTTGGATCGAAGGCGTCACGAATTGCCTCTCCGATGAAGATCAAGAGAGAGAGCATAAGCGCAAGAACAAAGAAGGCTGTAAGCCCAAGCCAGGGCGCCTGGAGATTGGATTTCCCCTGAGCCAATAATTCGCCCAGCGAGGGAGATCCCGGAGGTAGTCCAAATCCAAGAAAATCAAGGGAGGTGAGAGCTGTTATTGATCCGATCAATACGAATGGCAAGAAAGTCAGGGCAGCCGTCATGGCGTTTGGCAGAATGTGCCGGCGCATAATAGTAAGATTATCGACACCTAAAGCTCGCGCAGCTCGAACATAATCAAAATTTCTTGTGCGCAAAAATTCAGCTCTGACAACTCCTTCCAGGGCCATCCATTCGAAGAGCAGCAGCAACCCTAGTAAGATCCAAAAATTAGGTTCAATGATGCTGGCAAGTATAATCAGTAGAAAAAGCCGCGGCAGGCCTGACCAGATCTCGATAAACCTCTGGAAAAGTAGATCTGTCCAGCCTCCGAAGTAGCCTTGGACCGCACCAGCGGCTATCCCAATCACAGTTGAAGCAACAGTCAATACGATGCCAAATAGCACCGAAATCCTAAAACCATAGAGGACCCGGGCAAACACATCTCTAGCTTGATCATCTGTTCCCAGCAGATTTTCAAAAGTGGGTGGCGATGGTGCTGGTTCCTTCAGAGCAAAATTCACTGTTTCGTATGAAAAGCGAATTGGAGGCCATAATATCCACCCCCCACTTTTTTCGATCAAATCTTGAACATCTCGCTCTCGGTATTCTGCCTCGGTCAAAAAGTCACCTCCGAAGGTAGTCTCGGGATAGACCTTGAAGATGGGAAAATAAAAATCCCCCTTGTACCGAACGACTAGAGGGGAGTCGTTAGCGATAAATTCTGCAAACAAAGTAACTAAAAATAACACCAAAAAGATCCACATCGACCAGTATCCACGCTTGTTCGCGCGAAAATTATGGAGCCGTCGAGCGGTAAGCGGCGAAATTTTTTTCCCACAAAAGGTGGATTGTTTAACTGGCTGATTGCTATGAGAAGAGCTCTCAGACATCTCTTGCCTCGAAATCGATCCTGGGGTCGATTATCATATAGGTCAAATCGCCAATTAGTTTCATGACAAGGCCAAGAAGAGTAAAAAAGAAAAGGGAACCAAACATTACCGGATAATCTCTCTTGATGACTGCCTCAAAGCCTAGTAAGCCGAGGCCATCAAGTGAAAAGATAATCTCAATTAATAAAGAGCCTGTGAACAATATACCGACGAAGGCGCCAGGAAATCCCGCGATAACAATAAGCATCGCATTTCTGAAGACGTGCCCATATAGGACCCTGCTTTCTGCCAGTCCCTTGGCCCGCGCTGTTAACACATATTGTTGATTTATCTGATCAAGGAATGAATTCTTGGTAAGAAAGGTCAGAGCTGCAAATCCTCCTATTACAAGCGCCGTTACGGGGAGCACCATGTGCCAGAGATAGTCGAGAATTTTCCCTGCCAATGAAAGTTGATCGAAATTTTCTGAAACCAAGCCACGGAGTGGAAACCAGTCCAGATAGCTTCCGCCACAAAATAAAACCACTAAGAGCACTGCAAACAAGAAGCTGGGTATAGCGTTTCCAACGATTATTATACTGCTGGTCCAGATGTCAAAGCGGCTCCCATCTAAAACCGCCTTTCGTACGCCTAATGGGATTGAAATTAGGTAAACTAATAAAGTAGTCCAAAGACCTAATGAGATAGATACAGGCATCTTCTCAAGAACCAAGTTGATCACGGTTTCATCCCGGAAGTATGATGTTCCAAAATCAAACATTAGGTAGTTGCCCATCATTTTGAAAAATCGCTCGTGAATTGGCTTGTCGAAACCAAATTGTTTCTCGAGCTGTTTTACAAATTCGGGATCAAGACCCTGCGCTCCGCGATATTTAGAGTTTACGCCAGTTGAACCAATTCCGCTTGTAGAGGCGGTATTGCTAGAGGCTCTTGTTTCGGTTCCGCTACCCCCGCTGATCCGAGCTGTTGCCCCAACATCAGAACCGGTGATTTGAGCGATAAGCTGCTCGACAGGTCCCCCCGGAGCAAATTGCACAATGGCAAAATTTATTACCATGATCCCAAACAAAGTCGGGATTATTAATAGTAAACGGCGTACTATGTAGGTAGCCATTTTGCACCAATTTTAGATTTTAATAACGAGCTCATGGCGACCATCGAAAGGCTATTTTTTATCCATCTTATCATCTCTATTTTGCCCTTTAGCCGGATTGAGCCACCATGTATCCAAAACTCCCAAATCATATAAGGGTTTTTTGGCAGGACGAGAAAATTTATTCCAGTAAGCAATATTGTGAGACCCCTTATACCATTGAGGGACAACGTAATTATTCCACATTAAAACGCGATCCAGAGCTCTTGTCGCCGTTACCAAGTCTTTTCTATTTTTGGCTTCGATTATTTTTGTTATTAATTGATCAACGGCAGGGTCCTTTATGCCACCCACATTACGCGATCCTGGAGCGTCAGCTACTTCGGAGGAAAAATAGGTTTTTTGTTCAATTCCCGGGGTGTTGGGTTGAATGTAACGTTGGACGATTACATCAAAATCATATGTTTTTAGGCGGTTTTGAAAGTTTGCTACATCGACAATTCTTATTGAAGACTTAATCCCAATTCGCCGTAAGTTTTGAATGTAGGGATTTATTATCCTTGTAAAGGAAGCTTCAAAAAGTAAAAACTCTATCGTGAGTGGTTTTCCATTAGCATTAAATAACTGACGATTTTCCTTCACTGTCCATCCAGCATCTCTCAGTAATTTAGCGGCCTTCCGAAGGTTTGCTCTATTTCGCCCTGAGCCGTCTGATTTGGGCGACTGATAAGGGTTTCGAAATACCTCTGGTGGGACTTGCGATTTTAGTGGATTTAACAGCTGGAGCTCGTTCTTGGTGGGAACTGAATGGGCTGCAAGTTCACTGTTTTCATACATCGAATTGGTTCGCATATATGCGTTGAAAAAAAGAGTTTTATTTGTCCACTCAAAGTCAAAAGCAAGATCCAAAGCCTGACGAACACGCCGATCCTTAAATTTTTGTCTTCTCTGATTAAAAAAGAATGCTTGAACTCCAGATGGTCTATTGTCGGAGAGCGTTTCACGCTTTATCTCTCCTTTGAGTACAGGGGGGCGATCATATTGTGTTGCCCAAGCGCGAGAGGTGAATTCTTCACGGAAATCGTATTCGCCGGCGAAAAAAGCTTCAAAGGCTATGTCTCGGTCACGAAAATACTCAATTCGGATTTCATCGAAATTATAACGGCCAACCAAAACAGGGAGATCTTTTGCCCAAAAATCTTTGATGCGCTCGTAAGATATACTGCGACCTGCTTTAATTTTTTTTACCTTATAGGGGCCCGACGCGACAGGAGGTATAAGGGATGTCCTATTGAAAGGAACCTTGGAATAAAACTTCTTGGATAGGACCGGAAGATCACATAACTGTAGGAATAAATCTCTGTTAGCTGGGATTTTAAAAGAGAATTGAACCGCGCGGTTTCCTATTGCTTTTGCTTTTTTTACATTGCTCAGAATTACTCGGTACCGCGGATGTCCGTCTTTCATAAGTGTATTAAAACTGAAGACCACGTCTGAGGCTGTGATGGGGGTTCGGTCGCTAAACACGGCGTTCGGATCAATGTCAAACGTAACACTAAGCCTGTTACCGGCGACTGAGACACTCTTCGCTATATAAGCATAACGCGAGTCCGGTTCATCCATTGAGCGCTCGAGAAGAGTGCCATAAATCAATCCAATTCCCTCCGCTTCAACCCCTTTCAAAATAAAGGGGTTTAGACTGTCGAAACTATCAATTCCTCGTAGCTTAATGGCTCCCCCCTTGGGAGCTCTGGGGTTGACGTATTCAAAATGCTTAAAGTCGGGCGGATATTTCAGGTCACCAAAAGCTGATATGCCATGTTCAGCTTGTTGAGCGGAGATAGTTGGAGCTCCCAGAAAAACAAGACAAATCAATAATTTAAGGAAGGCCAGGTATCTCCAAGGCTGATTAATAATCATTTTCTTGCAGACCTCAGTAAGGCCTCTTTTTCTGGATCTATCCACCATGACCAAAATCCAGGACCGTGGGCAGGTGGCTTCGGAGAAATCCCGAACTTATCCCACCTAGCCAGCCTAAAAGCGCTAATATGCCACTGCGGAATAACGATGTGGCTCCATTGCAACACTCTATCTAACGCTCGGCTCGCAGTAACAAGTCTTTTTCGATTGGGTGCACTAATGATTTGATCAACCAAGGCGTCGACGGCCAGATTTCTTATTCCCGAGATGTTATAGCTACCCTTCCGAGTAGCGGCATTGGATGACCATAAATCACGCTGTTCGTTTCCCGGAGAATTGGATTGACCAAAGGTAAAAATGATTACATCAAAGTCAAAATCTCTGATCCTGTTTTGATATTGCGAGGGGTCAACGGTACGTATTTTTCCCATTACGCCGAGCCGCTTTAGATTTTGAATGAAAGGCAAAACCACCCTTTCAAAGTCGGGAGAAACCAGTAAAAATTCTATTTCTAGTGGTTGACCTGTCTTTGGATTTATTAGTTTGGTGTTTTCTATTTTCCACCCGGCCTTTTTCAGCAAGCGTTGAGCAATTCTTAGGTTTCCCCGTACGCGTCCGTCGCCTGATGTTCTGGGCGGTGCATAACTCTGATGGAATACACGCGGATCAATGTGGTCTCGCAAAGGGGTCAGTATTTCTAGCTCTTCGGGAGAGGGAAGCCCAGTGGCAGCTAGCTCGGAGTTCTGGAAGAAACTTCTAGTTCTTTTGTATTGCCCATAGAACAAATTTTTATTGGACCACTCAAAATCAAATGCGTAGCTTAAAGCCTCCCGAAGGAGTTTGTCTTGGAACTTGGGACGCCTTAAGTTGTAAACGAACGCTTGCATGCCCGCAGGGTTAGTATGCGACTGTTCGGACACAATCACTTTTTTGGCGCGGCGAGCAGGGAATTGGTAATCTTTCGCCCAACGTTTGGAAGAATTTTCTGAACGGAAATCGTATTCTCCGGCTTTGAATGCCTCCATTGCTACAGATTGGTCTTTGTAATAATCAAAGCGTACTTCATCAAAATTATACCTGCCGCGGTTTAACGGTAAGTCCTTTCCCCAGTAATCTTTTTTCCGCTCGTATGTGATATGACGGCCAGGCTCAAAATTCTTGATTTTATAAGGCCCAGATCCAAGAGGAATTTCGAGCGTTGTCGATGAAAAATTTCTTTGGGACCACCATTTTTGGGAAATTACGGGTAGTTGGCCCATGATTTGTGGCAGTTCTCTATTTCGTTTTCCTTTGAAGTGAAAACGGACCGTTTTCGGACCAGTTTTTTCCGCTTTTTTTACGTTGGAATAGTAATATCGGTAGTGCGGCCGCCCCTGTTTTGTAAGGGTTTTGAAACTATAAATCACGTCTTCCGGATTAATAGGTGTCCCGTCGTGGAATCGCGCATTCTGCCTTAGTTTGAACTCAACCCATGAGAGGTCACTTGGAGTGGTAATTGTCTCAGCAATTAACCCATAGTCTGAAAGAGCATCGTCTTCTGTTGTGGTGGTTAGCGTTTCAAATACCAAGCCTATTCCTGCGGCAGGGGTGCCCTTGATGATAAACGGATTAAAGCTGTCAAAGCCTCCGATTGAGTGCCGACGGATTTTGCCTCCTTTTGGGGCGCCAGGGTTTACATAGTCTAGATTTTTAAAATCTTTTTCGTACTTGGGCTTATCGCCCAATGTTAGTGCATGGCGGCTACTGAGCGTTTGGGCGAGTGACGGTAAACCGATGCCAATCGCAACTGTTATCGAGATTAATATCTTAACGAAAAACTTTACCATGACATGCTCCGGTCTCGATAGCACTTTTTGTCGGGCCTAAGGCCATTGAAGTCAAGAATTCGAGCTTAGAATATCTAAAACAACGTCTGATAGGCCGGGGTCGCCGGCTGCAATTATTTTTCCAGATGATTGGATGCTTAGTTCATCGCCACTCCAATCGACCATTCTCCCGCCTGCGGCCTCTACAACCGGAATGAGAGCACAAAAATCATAAGGTTTTAGGTCGCTTTCGACCACGAGATCTATTAGGCCACAAGCTAATAGACCATATCCGTAGCAATCACCTCCATAGAGAGTGGATTTGCATTGGTTAGAAAGTTTATTGAATGCCGCAAGTGATAATTGATCAAAGATACCTGGAGAAGTCGTGTTGAGTATAGCGTCAGACAAAGCGGGGCAGGATCGGGTATTAATTGGCGCCCCATTAAGTGTTGTTCCAATCTTCGCCAAGCCTACCCATCGCTCTTTTAGTATCGGTTGGTCAATTATTCCAATGACAGGTTGATTTCGATAGAGCAACGAAATGAGAGTACCGAAGGTTGGTTTCCCGGCGATAAAAGCCCGAGTTCCATCGATGGGATCGAGAACCCAAACGAAATCAGAGCTAATATTTTCATCGCCGTACTCCTCACCGATGATACCGTGATCAGGATATTGACGATTAATTAGCCGTCTCATATTCCCCTCGGCTTCTCTGTCAGCCAGGGTCACAGGCGAGTTGTCTGATTTCGTGTCTATAAAAATGTTTGATCGAAATAAAGGGGTAATGCTCTCTCTCGCGATGTCTGCAAGAACGCTCGCAAAATCAGTTAGCTCGTCGGGTAAATTTATCAACGGAGCCCTCTCCAAATGCGCGTTTAAGGCAATGGTTTAGGGGTCTCACTTAGGCTTCGCAGATAAACAATCAAATTAGCACGGTCTTTCGCTTTTTTTATTCCGGCAAAAGCCATTTTGGTCCCTTTAAGATAACGTTTGGGGTTAGCTAGAAACCCATTGAGTGCTTCGTAATCCCAGTTACCCCCCATAGCGACCAGTGCTTTAGAGTAGCCGAAGCCTTCAGCCTTACCTGCTCCTTCCATCACTATATTCCAGAGAGGCGGTCCAATTTTATTCTTTCTCGAGGACGCTAGGTCATGGCAGGCCTTACATTTCGCGGATTGGGCTTTCCCTTTTTCAACACTTGCCGAGGCAAGTAAAGGCCCAATTGGCTCGAGTTTGATTTGTTTTTTCGGCGCCGGTGCCGCGGCTTCCGCTATTTTCATTTCAGATGGTTGATAATCACGCGGTCGGACCAGTGCATTTCCGATCATGCTGATCACCAATGAGACCAAACCTACGCATAGGATCGCCCCGACTATCTTATTCAACTCAAACGACGACATGAGCACACCTGTTTAACAACGGATCTCGAGATTTTACCAACTACCGTAGATTTTAATCATTTCGTCATTGTCTGTCTAATCATTGCGCGTTAAGTGAGGGTAGTGTTCCGCGTCAAGTTGCCGCATTAATTCTCTTTATGCAATTTCCATCGGCTTTATTTTCGGCTAGAAAACTTGATAAGGCGAATTGTCAGAGTGTCGGCAGTGAATATGAACCCAATCATTATTATCCCGGCTAGAATGTCCTCGACCCGCTTACCTGGAAAGCCTCTCATTGATATTCATGGGGAACCAATGATTATTCACGTTCTTCGTCAGGCTGAAAGGGCGGACATCGGTCCTGTGTATGTTGCAGCGGGAGATCAAGAAATCATGGAGGTAGTGGCTCAGGCGGGCGGGAAAGCTCTAATGACTGACCCTGATTTGCCAAGTGGGTCAGATCGCGTTTGCCAGGCTTTGTCTATCATAGATAAAGCTAACTACCATGATGTAGTTGTTAACGTCCAAGGAGATCTCCCGACAATCGCTCCAGATATAATTCGTTCCGTTCTTACACCATTGGTTAATACAGATGTCGACATCGCGACGCTAGTCGCGGAGATAGTTGATGTAAGGGAACGAAATGATCCAAATGCCGTCAAAGCGGTCGCAGCCATACCCAAAGATGAGCAAATCGGTAGAGCGCTATTATTTAGCCGCGCTGCAGTTCCTTGGGGGCATGGAGAGTTTTATCATCATATAGGGCTTTATGCCTTTAGGCGGGCTGCGTTGGAGAGTTTTGTTTCTTTGCCTCAAGGCATTCTTGAAAAGCGCGAAAACCTAGAACAGTTGAGGGCTCTTGAAGCTGGAATGCGAATAGATGTTGCACTCGTTGACACCATCCCAGACGGTGTTGATACTCCCGCAGACTTGGAAAGGGCTAGAAACAGAATATCTCCCTAAGGACATTACCATCTCCGAGATTTAGAAATGGCACAAAAAAAAGCGACAAATATAATTGCGTTTCAGGGATTAGCGGGAGCCTATTCTCATATGGCATGTGCTAAAGCCTACCCAGAACTGCAACCAGTGCCGTGTCAAACATTTGAGGAAATGTTTGCTGCGGTATCAGATGGTAAAGCGAAATTTGCCATGACGCCAATTGAAAATTCAGTGGCAGGTCGCGTGGCCGACATCCATCGTCTGCTGCCAGAGTCAGGTTTAAATATTGTGGCTGAATATTTTTTTCGCATTAATCACCACCTCCTCGCTCCAAAGGGTGCGTCGCTTAAAACAATAAAAATTGTTCGCAGCCATGTTCACGCACTAGCACAGTGCGGAAAAGTCATTCACAAACTAGGGTTGGAGCCGATAGTTCATGCCGATACGGCAGGCGCTGCGGCAGAATTGGCTGAGCGTAATGATAAGCAAGAGGCAGCAATCGCCTCCAGTCTGGCTGGAGAGATTTATGGGCTTAGATCTCTAAAAAGAAACATCGAGGATGCTCATCACAACACAACACGGTTCGTAGTTTTATCAAGGGAACCGATCTCAATAAAAAAGAACTTAAAACCCATCATAACAAGTTTTGTCTTCCGAGTTCGTAATGTCCCCGCGGCTTTGTATAAAGCGTTGGGTGGCTTTGCTACAACTGGGGTAAATATGACAAAATTAGAGAGCTACATGATCGGTGGGAGCTTTAGCGCGACGCAATTTTATGCTGACGTAGATGGTCACCCGGAAGATCCAGCGTTGAAACTGGCATTAGAGGAGCTCGAATTTTTTTCCCACGAGGTTAAGATTTTGGGCACGTATCCGGCGCATGAAGCCCGAAAAAAGACCAAGTAAAATATTTCTTTAACTAAATGAGTTTTCTAAAACTTTTTAGTCACCCAATCCGCTATAAGACGCCGGGCAATTGAGACTGAGGTAGGGTTTTCGAAGTATGCCAAAGCTTCGGGTTCTAAGTCCTCTCGAGTAACCCATTTTGCTTCCTCGATTTCTATATCATCTATCGAAATCTCATCCGATACAGCTTCGGCAAAGTATCCGAGCATAAGATTTGCAGGAAAGGGCCATGGCTGCGCAGAGTGGTACCTGACATTGGTCACAGCAAGGCCTACTTCTTCTTTAACTTCTCGTATGACCGCACCTTCTGGGGTTTCTCCAGGCTCAACAAAACCTGCTAACACGGAGAATCGGTCTTTGGGCCAGTCGCTTTTTCTTGCGAGGCAAACCTTTTCCCCATAGCTCACCAGCATAATCACAGCAGGATCGGTTCGGGGAAAATGCTCTGCTCCGCAGTTTGAACAGCGACGCACATGGCCGGCAGATTGGGACTCGGTTTTCCCACCGCAGCGACCACAAAATTTATGGGTTTTGTGCCATTGGGCTAAGGCTCGGGAGTACGCCAAGATGCCGCCTTCTTCCCTAGAAAGGCTGAGTCCAACTTCGCGTAAATCCTTTAAGCTACGGTTGCCCGATAATGAGCTGTATTGGCTCGGATCCTCAATATCAGACAGATCAGTCAGAAAGTAAGGCGTGTCATTCCGAAAGCCCAAAAAAATAAATTCATCATCTTTTCGATTAAATTGTGAGATTTCCTCGTAGCTAAGCAAGCTGATCTCGCAATTAGCTGACGCAGAGTCTTGAATGAGGCTCTTGGTTCGCCAAAACGGTAGGAAAACTGCATTCTCACTGATCAAAAGATCATTTTTCCAGTTATTATCGCCTCGTTTTTCAGACAGCCTTTCTAGACCATTTTCAGTAAAAAAATTTGGTTTCAGCATTTTTGCAAGGTCGCACAGTGACTGCACTTGCGCAACTTAATGTATTAATCTGACCAGGCTATTGGGACTCTTGACTTTATCCTGGTATAGTTAGGCTGAGAGGTTGGCGGCAGACGGGATCCTCGCCAACCCGGTCAGGTCCGGAAGGAAGCAGCCGTAACGAGATTTTTCCTGGGTTGTCTTACCAGCCTCTCACCGTTTTATATCTCGCAACCAGTCGAATTTTTCACGGATCAGTTTGACATGAATGAAACTGTAGAGAAAAGCACTTATCGGGTATTGGCACGAAAGTACAGGCCAAGCACTTTTTCAGAACTGGTTGGTCAGGATGTAATGGTGCGTACTCTGACGAACGCTATTGAAATTGACCGTCTACCACATGCATTTATTCTCATTGGAGTAAGGGGTATTGGAAAAACTAGCACTGCTAGAATTATCGCCCGGGCATTAAATTGTGTATCGACTGATGGAACGGGGCGGGCCACCGCTGAACCCTGCGGAGTCTGCTCCCATTGCGTTGCTATCGCTGAAGACCGGCACGTGGATGTCATTGAAATGGACGCAGCCAGCAGGACGGGGGTCAACGATATACGTGAGCTGATTGATGGGGTCCGTTATCGGCCGTTGGAGGCGCGATACAAAATTTATATCATTGATGAAGTGCATATGTTGTCGACCAGCGCTTTTAACGCCCTTCTAAAGACTCTTGAGGAACCACCTGAACACGTTAAATTCATTTTTGCCACAACAGAAACTCGTAAAGTGCCTGTTACAGTTTTGTCTAGATGTCAGCGCTTTGATTTGCGGCGGGTCGAAACTGGGGTTCTCATGGATCATTTTCGGTCAATCGCTCAAAAGGAGGATGTCACGGTTTCTGAGGATTCCCTCGCCATGATTGCCAGAGCCGCGGATGGGTCGGTGCGAGATGGACTCTCGTTATTGGACCAGGCAGTGGCTCACGCGGGTATTCAGGAAGATGGCCAAATAACCGAGGCAAGTGTGCAGGATATGCTCGGCTTGGCGGATCACGGTCGGATATATGATCTATTTGAACATTTGCTTGCTGGAAAGGCTCGAGAGGCAATTGATGAACTTGCCGCCCTTTATAACTCGGGAGCAGACCCTTTGGCAGTTATAGGAGATTTGCTTCAAATTGTTCATTGGTTAACTCGATTAAATCTTGATCCTGGAGCAGCGGACTCTCCCGGAAATTCGGAGATAGACCGGACCCGTGGGATCAACCTTGCTCAAAGATTAAATATCGGAACTCTAGGCCGAATCTGGCAAGTTCTGCTGAAGGGTAATGAAGAAGTTCGCACAGCACCCTCAGGAATTCAGGCAGCTGAAATGGTTTTGATCAGGCTTACACTAATGTCTGAACTTCCGCCACCAGCCGATTTGATTAGGATGCTGCAGACTCAAGGGCCGTCGGTGGGTTCCGGGAATTCCTCTGAACCGCAGCGCACGGCGCTTGGGTCGGCGCCTACCGGCCAGTCCTCTGGCGCTCTGCCTGCAGCTCCTAGACTGGCGGCCTCAGGAGGAATACAAGCTTTAGCGCACCCCGAAATGGAAAAGATAACCGCTGAAGACTATAATCCAGATAGTTTTGAGGCAGTCGTTGCACTCTTCGAAAATAAACGGGAAGGTTTGATTGCTGCTGCGCTACGCGGTCAGGTTAATTTAGTAAGTTTCGAGCGCGGCCATATCTGCTTTAGGGCTGGATCTGAGGCTCCACAAGACCTGGCGAATAGAGTGGCGAGGCTTTTGAAGGAATGGACCGGGGACCAGTGGTTAGTTAGTTTATCGGAAAGACCGGGGCAGCCGACGATCAGATCGGTGCGTGAGACTGCCGCTAGAGAAAGACGTAATGAAGCCATAGCACATCCGTTGGTTCAAGCGGCTCTGGAGGCCTTTCCAGGAGCACGCGTAGAGACCGTATCAGAACGATCTCTGCCTGAAGAAGATTTCAAAAATGCCATAACTAATCCCGACGAAGACGAAAAAGAGATTGAACCATGAAAAACTTCGGCCAGATGATGAAGCAGGCGCAAGAAATGCAGAGCAAAATCCAAGAAATGCAGGATCAACTCACTGAGATGGAAGTCGAGGGTAATGCAGGAGGGGGGCTTGTGACCGTTACTCTCTCTGGAAAAAACGAATTAAAAAAACTTTCTGTTGACCCATCTCTATTCAATTCAAAGGATGTGGAGGTAATAGAAGACCTGATAGTTGCAGCTCATGCGGACGCAAGAAAAAAAGTTGAAGAGGCCATGAAGGAACAAATGAGTAAAATGACGGGTGGTTTGAGTCTCCCGCCAGGCATGACACTTCCGTTCTAAAAGAATTTAAATGCACCGAAACCCAATTGATCAATTAGTGCAGATTTTTTCTCGTCTCCCGGGTTTAGGTCCGCGTTCCGCCCGCCGGGTCGTATTATTTCTTCTAAAACGTCGGGAAAGCCTGATGCTTCCAATGGCGGATTCTCTGCGTAGGGTAGCGGAGTCGATCCATCCCTGTTCAGTGTGTGGCAATATAGATTCTCGCAGTCCATGCGGAGTTTGTGAAGATGTTAGACGCGATCCCTCTGTGATATGCGTTGTTGAGGATGTTTCCGATTTATGGGCGATGGAGAGGACAGCGGTTTTTTCTGGGCAATACCACGTACTTGGCGGTACGCTCTCTGCTCTGGATGGACGCGGACCAGAGGACCTAAATATTTCTAGTTTAATTGATCGGGCGGCAAGCGACTTGGTCAAAGAAATTATCCTGGCAACCTCGGCTACAGTCGATGGACAAACTACTGCTCATTACGTAAACGAGCGTTTGTCGGGATGTGAAGTAACCGTTTCTCGTCTAGCACATGGCGTACCAGTTGGAGGGGAGCTGGACTACCTCGACGATGGGACAATCTCGGCGGCGCTGCGTGCTCGCCTCCCACTTTGAGCCCGAGATGCTAGCCCTGTGAAGTGATCACTGGATCAGGGTCAGAGTCTTCCAACTCTAATTCTTGGATACGTTGTCCTCGATTAGTTAACTTCCCAGTTGAAATCAGTATTTGCCTAACATCACTCTCTGATAGTTGTAAGTGTTTTTGTAAATTATCTGCTCTGGCCTCCAGTCGTCCTACATCTAACAAAAGTTTACCTACTTCTTGCTGCAGTAAACCTGCCTGTTCTCGCATTTGCGCATCTCGGAGTACTGCTCGAACTGTGTTTAAAGTTGCCATTAAGGTGGTTGGAGAAACAATCCAAACGCGCTTTTTCCAGGCGGCTTCAACCGTTGACCCAAAATTAGAATGGAGCTCCGCATAGACTGCTTCTGAGGGAAGAAACATAAGGGCCGACTCTGCGGTATCCCCGGGAAGAATGTATCTTTCCGCAATATGGGCTACATGCGTGGCAATATCTGCAGTGAATTTCCGCACCGCTGCTTTTCGAGAGGTATCGTCTACAGCGTTTGTTAGGGCGCGGTATCCTTCGAGAGGAAATTTTGCATCAATCACAATTGAACCAGGCGGATTTGGAAGGTGGACGATACAATCCGCTCTTCGTCCGTTTGATAAAGTGTGCTGAAACTTATATGAGCTAGGAGGAAGTACGTTTTTGACTAAATCTTGGAGTTGCACCTCACCAAAGGTTCCCCTTGCTTGCTTGTTCGACAATATGTCCTGTAACCCGACAACTTGACTCGACAACTCAGTAATATTCTTTTGTGCCGCATCAATCACTGCCAATCGCTCTTGAAGCTTAGTCATGGTCTCATTGGTTTGAGTCGTATTTTGAATAAGATTGTCTCCCACCCGTTTAGCTAGATCAGATAAGCGTTCCTCTACGACCTTTGTTAGAGCACGTTCTTGAGCCTGAAGTCTCTCGTTCAACTGTGCTTGAGCCATGGCCTGAGATTCAGCTATTTGGATGATTCTTCCCGCTAACTCTGACGACTTATCAGACTTTTTTTGGCGATGGTGATCCATCGCATAAGTTATTATGACACCAACGATAATGGCGAGAATAACAGCAGAGAGGAACATTGGATCCATTTATAGGTCCCTCACAGGGTTTAATTTAACTGACCTAAGTTATCATGAAGGACCGAATCGAGGTTATTTCTTTGACGACTTCTTGACGCTTATGCCTAGTCGGAATAGGAAAGCAATTTGTTTTCAAAAAATAAATAATTTAGACCAATGGCAATTCTAAACATCATAAAGGCTCCTGATCCACGATTAAAAGTCGTTTGTAGCCCCTTATCGAAGGTGGATGATCAAATTCGGGCGCTGATGGATGATATGTTGGAAACAATGTACGCGGCACCTGGTGTTGGATTAGCCGCTCCACAAATAGGTGTTAATAAAAGGATAATCGTCATGGATGTAGCGAGACATGATGAAAAACCGGAGCCTTTGAAATTGGTAAATCCGGAGGTAATGAGTGCATCAGACATTCTTTTGGTACGAGAGGAGGGGTGTTTATCATTCCCTCAACAATATGCAGAGGTGGAGAGGCCTGAAACGGTCCATATCCGTTACATAAATGAGGAGAGTGAGGTTAAAGAGCTTCAGGCTAACGGTTTGGCGGCAATCTGTATTCAACATGAAATAGATCATCTTGATGGGGTGCTATTAACGGATCGATTATCCTCAATTAAACGTAATATAATTTTGCGAAAAATGAAAAAGCTGAAGAAACTAGGTTAGGTTTAAGGCTAATGCCATGAGGCTAATCTTTATGGGCACACCAGATATAGCAGTCCCTGCACTAAACAGTTTGGTCGATGCAGGCCACGAGTTATTGTGTGTATATACGCAACCGCCAAGACCAGCGGGTCGTGGCCACGATTTACTCAAGTCGGCAGTCCACAAAACTGCGGAAGTCCGCCGACTAATGGTTCGGCACCCTGAAAACTTACGAGATATCTATGCCATAGATCAATTTAATGCTCTTGACGCAGACATGGCCGTGGTTATGGCTTATGGGCTAATTCTCCCCACTGAAGTGCTAACTGGCCCCAAACATGGCTGCATTAACATCCATGTCTCACTTTTGCCGAGGTGGCGCGGCGCTGCTCCTATTCAGAGAGCAATAATGGCAGATGATTCTCAAACTGGTGTTAGCATCATGCAGATGGACGAGGGGGTGGATACTGGCCCGATACTTTTGCAGGAGAGTTGTCCGATCAGGCCCAAGACTACTGCGCGGCAATTACACGATGAGCTTGCCATATTGGGTTCTACACTAGTTGTTAAGGCGACAACTTTGATCTCTGAGGGGCAGGTCACCGCCATCGAGCAGGTACACTCGGCTGCTACCTACGCGAAAAAATTGTCGAGGGCAGAGGGTTTAATAGACTGGTCCCTCTCGGCTTCCCAGATAGAGCGCAACATAAGAGCTCTCAATCCTTGGCCGGGAACTTGGTTTGAGTTCTGTGGCGAGAGAGTGAGGGTTATTCAGGCTTCCGTCTCAGATGCGAGAGGCGATCCTGGAGAAATTTTGGATAACATCCCAACAATTGCGTGTGGTTGCGAAGCTCTAGAATTGGAAATACTTCAGCGGTCGGGGCGTAAAGCTCTTCCTGTAGACGACTTTTTGCGGGGTTTCGCTCTTCCTGTGGGGTCCTCGGTCAGGTCTGATTAATGAACAGGTGGTATTTGAAAATAGAATATGACGGCCGCAATTATGTCGGATGGCAAAGACAGGAAAACGGTCCTTCAATCCAGCAGTCACTTGAGAGAGCGATCGAAAATTTTTCAAATGAGCGCATCATAGTACAAGGGGCCGGCAGGACAGACGCCGGGGTTCACGCCCTGGGTCAGGTGGCTCATTTTGATCTAAAAAAAGATTTTTCTGCTGATACCGTTAGAGATGCAATTAATGCCCATCTGAGGCCGCAGCTAATATCCATTCTGGTCGCGCAGAAAGTGAGCGATAAATTTCATGCGAGATTTTCGGCGATTGAGAGGTCGTATCTCTATAGAATACTTAATCGGAGATCCCCGCCGACACTGGAATCTGGGAGTGTTTGGCATGTCAAAAGGCCTTTAAATGCGGGAGCTATGCATGAAGCGGCTCAGATTTTAGTGGGCGAACATGACTTTACGACATTCAGGGCGACCATGTGTCAGGCCAAAACTCCGGTTAAAACTATAAACTCTCTATCGGTTTTCACGGATAAAGATCAGATAATTTTCAAAGTAAGCGCTCCGTCTTTTTTGCATCATCAAATTCGGAATTTTGTTGGGTCACTTCGACTTGTAGGTGAAGGAAAGTGGCAACTGACGGATTTAAAAAGGGCCCTTGCTGCTCGCGATCGAACTGAGGGGGGAGAGACAGCGCCTGCGGGTGGTCTATTTCTCACTGACGTTACTTATCCACCCGACGCTATTGGGGCCGCCTGAAGCAGACGAAGTGTCCAGCTTTCAAAAATCAAAGCTAAAATAAAGTCGAGTAAAACAATTGCAAGTGCTACCCCATGTCGTATTTCTAGACCGACATGAGCAAGAAAACCTTTGTATCCAAAGATAGAGAAAACCACTACCATTGTGATGATCACGCTCAACCCCTGAGGCAGAAAACCGCTACTACCGATAACGGACACTATAAAAAGCGCTGCCAACTGGAGGCAAGTGGCCCAATTATAAGCTGAGATGTAACGAAAATACTTGTCTTCGGTGCCCAGAAGCCTCGTAACGTGATACATCGCATAGGGAAACGCGATCCAGCTGATTACATAGCTTATTGAGTATATTGCGGTTGATGCGACACTTCCAACTCCAGTATTTATCTCAACCGATCGAATAATGATCAAGCCAATAAAAATTGGTACGCATAAGAATGCGGCATTAAAAGAACGCCAGAAAGATTCTATCGTATTTTCAAAAAGATTTATTGCATTTCGATTGAGACATGCCAGCAACCATGCGCCATAGAGTCCTTGAGCAAAATCTTTGGGTATCATTTATTTTTTGTCATTAGATTTAAAATATTGTTCAAGCACAGATTCGTAAATTTTAGTCAAGTTGCGAATATCTTCTATTGCGACCCTCTCATCTACTTTGTGCATGGTCTGGCTTATGAGCCCAAATTCGGCTACGGGGCAAAAGTCTTTTATAAACCGCGCATCTGACGTCCCCCCCGTAGTGCTTAACTCGGGCTGCTTTCCCGTCACCCCCTTTACCGCAGTCGATAAAATATCGCTTAAATTTCCGGGCGGTGTTAAAAATGCCTCACCGGTAAGTCGGAATTCGATATCAAAACCAGCTTCCAAAGACTCACATTTTTTTTCAATCCATTCCATGAGCGACTCGCCGGAATGTTGGTCGTTAAACCTAACGTTAAAACGCAGTTGGCCACTGGCGGGGATAACATTTGTGGCTGTATTTCCGACATCTATCGATGTGATTTGTAAGTTCGAGGGTTGAAAATGTTCGTTGCCTCTGTCCAGCGGGGTCTCTGATAGCAGCGTCGTAAGTTTCGCGAGGGCGGGCAAAGGGTTTTTTGCTAAATGAGGGTAAGCAGTGTGCCCTTGGACTCCATACACTTTTACTTTTCCTGATAAAGATCCACGACGTCCTATCTTTACCATTTCTCCAAGTTCTTTAGGATTGGTTGGTTCCCCCACGAGGCAGGCATCTAATTCTTCGCCAACACCCTCCATCCAGGAGAGAACTTTTTTTGTTCCGTTAATGGATGGCCCTTCTTCGTCCCCTGTTATCAAAAGAGAAATGGATCCTCCAAAGTCGGCACCGTTTTTCTGCAAAAACTTAGAGGTCCCGGCGATAAAACTAGCTATCGCCGATTTCATATCGGTCGCACCCCGACCATAGAGTGTATCCTCTATAATCTCTGCTCCGAATGGGTCTAAGGTCCAGCCCTTTAGATCCCCTACAGGGACAACGTCCGTGTGGCCGGCAAAACAGAAATTTGGGGCTTTATTACCAAGGCGCGCGTAAAGGTTATCTACTGGAGGACTATCGTTATCATCAAATTTAAGTCGCTTGCATTCAAAACCAAGCGCAACTAGAGCCTTTTGGAGGGTATCTAAAGCACCTCCGTCATCTGGGGTAACGCTCGGGCAGCGGATCAGTCTTTGTGCCAGATCTACGGGGTCTACTATTTTAATCAATCGCGTAACAAATCATTTATTGACGTCCGTGCCCGGGTTCTATCATCGACCCGCTTTACAATAACCGCGCAATAAAGGGATGGGCCTGCAGATCCATCTGTTAGTGGTTTGCCTGGCAGAGTTCCAGGAACCACGACCGCATTTGATGGAACGCGACCGGTATAAGTTTCCCCAGTTTGCCGGTCAACTATTTTAGTCGAAGCTCCAAGAAACACCCCCATCGAAAGAACGGCACCATCCTCCAAAATAACTCCTTCGGCAACCTCGGACCGCGCGCCCACAAAGCAGTTATCACCAATAATAACTGGATCTGCTTGCAATGGTTCCAGAACACCCCCGATCCCAACTCCCCCGGATATGTGGCAGTTTTTTCCTATCTGTGCACAGGAGCCAATTGTTGCCCACGTATCGACCATCGTGCCACTGTCCACGTAGGCACCTATGTTTACAAAACTGGGCATCAATACAACGCCAGGTGCTATAAAAGAGCCTCTCCTCACGGTACAATTGGGAACAGCCCTGAAACCTGCTTCTTGGAATGTTTGGTTATCCCAACCTGAAAATTTAGGCGCTACCTTGTCATACCAGGCAGTTGGTCCCCGAATGGGATCTGTCGGCCCTCCGGGCATAGGTGTGTTTTCATAAAGCCTAAAAGAGAGCAATACGGCCTTTTTTAGCCACTGATTCACAGTCCAATGCCCGCCACTATCTTTTTCGGCAACACGGAAAACGCCTGAGTCCAAACCATCCAATGCTCTCTCTACAGCGTCTCGTACGGGCCCTTTGGTTTCCGGACCAACATTATCTCGCGTCTCCCAGGCTTCATCGAGTTGTTTTTCTAATTCGGAGGTAGTCATTATTTTCTCATTGCTTTTGATCGAAGCAAAATTCGCACGATTTTGCTCGCAGGGACAATAAATTTCTAAATGGGTGTGTCAACTCTGTATGTTGCTAAGCCACGTGCTGATATCATTTATCGTGATATCAATAAAATCCTCTACGTCGGACGTTTCTGCCCACTCTGCAGTGGTTTGCATCCAAACAGTAGTCATACCGAGTGCCGATGCAGGTCTGAGGTTCCGAGCAATGTCGTCTACCATTAGCGCTGTATGCGGCTCAATAAAAAATTGCTCGCACATCTTTCGATAAGGTTTTTCGGCTGGCTTTGGAACATAATTTGCTGCTTTAATGTCAAAAACACCCTCGAACACTGATCGGATCCCGAGGCGTTCCAGGACGAGTTCGGCATGCTCACGAGCGGAGTTTGTATAGATTAATTTGCGCCCAGGAAGCGTATTTATTATTTCACCTAAAGCGGGGTTTGGCTGAATTTTTTCTAAATTTTTTGGTGCCGTTTCTTTGAAAAAGACATCGGGATCTAACTTATGATGGATCATTAAACCTCTCAGAGTGAGGCCGTATTCACGAAAATATTTCTTTTGAACCTTCTGCGACTCATGGGGATCGATATCAAGAAAGTTTGACACAAAGCGCGACATTTGTGCATCAATTTCAGAGAGCAGATCCTTTGTAATGGGGTAAAGCGTGTTGTCTAAGTCAAATATCCAACAGTTGACTTGATCTAACATGTTAATTTTTGAAGGAGTTTTTTTTCTTTGGTGCCTTGAATTTGCGCTCACATTAAAACTCCAAAAATTTTGTCGTTAGCATTATTAGTAAAATATCTGGTCTTTGTTACTGGGTTTCTAAAATGCGTATTGCATCAGGCAATTCATGAAATGAGGAAATTAAGGCATCTCCCCCGAGAAGGTCGGGTGGAGTCGAAGTGTAACCATAATCCACAACAACAATGGGGATACCCGCACCCCGAGCTGCCTTGACATCAGTTTCGCTATCCCCGACCATAATCACGTTATTTGTTTGCATCCCCATCAAATTAATAACCCTAATAACATGTTCAGGGTTAGGTTTACGAATATTCAAAGAGTCTCCGCCGAGAATTGCATTGCCAAAATAATGCTCTATCGCCATTTCGGATACTATCTTTCTTGTGAGACCGATTGGTTTGTTGGTGCAGACGCCCATTTTTATTCCGCTTAGCTGAAGGGTCCCTAGAAAATCTTTCACGCCCGGATAAAATTTTGATCGGCTAGTCGGATCCTTCTCGTAACTTATTAGGAATTGTTGAAAGGCGTTCTCAATCCTCTGATTATCTTGATCTACTCCGATCGCTGAAAACGCCTGTTCTATAAGGTTGTAAGCCCCACCCCCGATAAACGCTTTGCCTTCTTCCTCATGTACTACGCGTAATCCCTCTCCAACCATCACCTGGTTTAGAGCAGCGAGAATATCAGGTAGTGTGTCCACAAGTGTGCCATCAAGGTCAAAAAGAACACCTTTATACTTTGTTGTGATTTTACCAGAGCTAGGATAGGCCATCAGTAAATTACTATACCGTTTTCCCTAAGGATCCCCGGATAAGGGTGCCTACACCGTGTTCGGTAAAGGTCTCTAAAATTAGGGCGTGAGGGACACGACCATCTAAAACAACTGCTGCCTTAACTCCCTCAGAGACAGCAGCAAGGCATGTATCGATTTTAGGAATCATGCCACCCTGGATGGTACCATCTCTTTTTTTTGCGGAGACCTGAGGTTTACTCATCTCGGGTATCAGTTGCCCATTTTTGTCTAAAACTCCTGCGACATCTGTCAACATTAGCAGTCTTTCGGCATTCAGAGCTGCAGCAACTGCTCCTGCCGCTGTGTCTGCATTAATATTAAAAGTAGCTCCATCTTTTCCAATACCGATTGGCGCTATAACCGGTATCAAGTTAGAGTCAGTTAGCGAATAAAGAACACTGGCATTGACCTGAGTTGGCTCACCCACTAGCCCAAGGTCAATAACTTTTTCAATATTTGACTCTGGGTCAAGAATTTTTCTTCTCAATTGCTTCGCTTCTATTAGGCGTCCATCTTTTCCAGACAAACCAATCGCTGTGCCCCCGGCTTTATTAATCGCAGATACAATTTTTTTATTAATACTGCCCGCTAGAACCATTTCGACTATGTCCACCGTTTCCCTATCGGTAACCCTCAGTCCATCCACAAAAGAGCTTTTAATTTGGAGTCTTTCAAGCATTTCTTCAATTTGTGGTCCGCCCCCATGCACGATCACCGGGTTTATGCCGACATGCTTCATCAAAACCACGTCTGTCGCGAATAACCTCGCGAGTTTCTCATCGCCCATTGCGTGGCCACCATATTTGATAACAAAGGTTTTACCCGCATACTCGCGCAAATATGGAAGCGCTTCCGATAGTGTTTCCGCCTTGGTAAACCAATTGCCAGGCGCAGATTTGCTCCATGGCCGCTTTTTTTCTGATAAATTTTCTTTCATGGATCTAACGTTAACCGAATTATATGGGCTCAGCCAGCGACCAGAGGGAGGCTCTTAAATCCTCAATCCCAGACCCTTCTAGAGCACTTGTTTGATATATTTCCGTGTGTGCCGCCGGATGGTTCGAAAAAACATCTTTTATTTCCTTTAAAATAAGACCTCTTTTAATTTCGTTACTCTTATCGATCTTAGTTAGTATAAGTTGGTACACAACGGCGGCATCATCCAGCTCTGACATCAACGCTCTATCGTTTGGTTTAAGTCCATGGCGAGAGTCTATGAGCATGCAAACGCGTCTGAGGTTTGGACGCCCCCTTAGATAGGTGTGAATCAGTGATGTCCAGTCTTTAACTTTATTTTTTGAAGCGCGCGCGTAACCATAGCCTGGGAGATCGACTAGCATTAATCGACTTTTTATCTCGAAAAAATTTATCTGTTGGGTTCGCCCCGGTGTCTGAGAGGTACGGGCCAGGTTGGTCTGGCGAGTTAAACAGTTGATGAGACTAGATTTCCCAACATTAGACCTCCCGGCAAAGGCTACCTCGGGTAATTGAATAGAGGGAAGAGCGGCTTCATTTGTTGCACCTGCGACAAAAAAGCATTCTCGTTCAAATAACAACCTGCTTGCCTCAATCAGGTCACTATCTCGATGCACTATATTAGGCATTCTCTAAACTCTTGTATCAGCCGCCTATCTTTACACCCATTCGACGCATGATCACCCATTGTTGAGCTATAGATAAAATGTTGTTCCAGGCCCAATAGATCACCAACCCGGCTGGAAAGCTTGCCAGCATAACCGTAAATATTATCGGCAGAAACATGAATATTTTTTGTTGTATTGGGTCAGCAGGCGCTGGGTTAAGTTTCTGTTGAAGCCACATAGTCGCTCCCATTATGATCGGCCAGATCCCGATCAACAGAATATCAGGGGGCGTCCATGGGATTAAACCGAATAAGTTAAAAATTGACGTTGGATCTGCTGCTGATAAATCTTGGATCCAACCGTAAAAAGGTGCGTGCCGCATCTCAATTGTAACAAAAAGCACTTTGTAGAGCGCAAAGAAGACCGGGATTTGGACCATTATAGGGAGACAGCCGGCCGCGGGATTTACTTTCTCATCCCGGTAGAGCCGCATCATCGCCTCATTCATCTTCTGTTTATCATTTGGGTAACGTTCTCTGAGCTTCATCATCTTTGGTTGAAGCTGCTTCATTCTGCTCATTGCCCGGTACGATTTATTGGCAAGTGGGAAGAATACTACTTTAATTAGGACGGTTAGAAGGAGGATGCCTAGGCCGAAGTTTCCCAAGAGACGATAGAAATAGTCTAAAACATAAAAAATTGGCTTGGTAAGGAAATAAAACCAGCCAAAGTCGACGGCAAGATCAAATCTAACAATCCCGTGTTTCTCTCCATAGCCGTCGAGGAGCCGGACTTCTTTCGCGCCAGCAAAAAGTTTGTTTGAAATGCTTGCTGAACCATTCGCCGGAATAATTTTACCCTGGCCTACAAAGTCCGCCTGGTATTTATGCCTGTTCCCCGTCAGGTTGTGTCGAAAGGCGCCGGTAAACTTTTCATTTTGATTAGGGATCAGCGCCATAAGCCAATACTTGTCAGTAATTCCGAGCCAGCCACCAGTGGAGTCATGGGTTTGGGTCTTTGCTTCTTCGAGATCATCATAGTCGAGCTCCTCGAGCTGACTGTTGAAGACACCAATTAGGCCTTCATGAAGAATAAAAAAACCAAGTGTTTCTGGAGTATCTGTCCGTGAGACCAGGCCGTAGGGATAAAGCGTGACTGGCGTGTTGGTGCGATTAACTACCGTTTGAGTGATATTAAAGAGATAATCTTTATCAACGCTTATTTGACGTTTGAATAATAATCCTTTGCCGTTATCCCAAGTTAAAGTCACAGGATTTCCAGGTGATAAGGTCTGGCGATTTGTTTGCCAGACGCTGGTGTCTACAGGCAGGGGTATAGTTCGATCCAGAGCGGTCCAACCTAGCTGTGCATAGTATGGTTTAGGGGCTCCAACTGGCGAAAGCAGCGTGATTTCTTGGCTTTCGGGTTTCACAGTCTCTCGATAGCCAACAAGTGTTAAGTCATCTAACCGGCCTCCTGTCAGAGCGATCGATCCTCTCAGTCTCGGGGCTTCTATTCTAAGCCGTTTGCTGGATGACATTGCAGCATTCCTGAGTGCCGTAACTGCAGGCGCTCCTTTCGCTGATCCCCCGACACCCGGCAAAGGGATGCCTTCATTCTGTGGAATCGGGGCGATGCTGGCTCCGGGGGTGGGAATACTCTCCTGATTTTGGGAGGAGGGTGTTTTAACCGATACGCCTTGGCCCATAGTATTTGCTTGCTTTTCTTTCTGTAAAGTGGCTTGACGAGCCTGTTCAGCGCGTTGGCGCTCCATACGCGGCATTTCATATAGAAATTGCCAGACGAGAAGAATTCCAATTGAGAGCACTGCAGCAATTATTAGGTTGCGTTGTTCCATTTGTTTCTCGACTTATTATTTAGAGCCTCGGGTTTTTGACAAGTAGTCTGGAACTGGATCATGTCCCGATCCCCCCCAAGGGTGGCACTTACAAAGCCGTTTTATAGAAAGAAACAGGCCTAAGATAGGTCCATGTTTGTGAAAAGCTTCTAGGGCATAGCATGAACAGCTCGGCAGAAATCTGCAGCTCACAGGAAGAAACGGGGATATTGCCCACTGATATAGCCTGATTAAAAAAATTATCGGAATTACGAAAAGAAATATCAGAATTTTGCAGGTCATGATCCAGTCTCAGCAGCGCGATAGGCCTCAACGTGGTTCAGGGCCTTCAATAAATCTTGCTTGAGTTCTTCGAAACTGCGCTTCTTGGTTTCGGCCCTTCCTATTAAAACAAGGTCAAAATTCCCTTTAAAATGTATCGGGGGGATCTGTGAGGCGGCAGCGCGAAGGCGGCGTTTCACTCTATTCCGCACAACGGCGTTACCCACCTTGCGGGTTACGGTAAAGCCTATCCTTACTGCGGAGCTTGCGGCAAGCACATCATTGCTGCATTTATCATCTAGCCGGTTCAGTGCCTGAAGCACCAGCCCCGGGGCGGCGTATTTGCGGCCCTTTTTTGCGACATTGACAAATTCACGTCGCTGCCGCAAATGCTGCAGCGTGAGACCCATAACTACGCTGAGAGTCGTTTGCGGCCCCGGGCGCGACGATGCGCGAGAACACGCCGGCCGCCAACGGTGGCCTTCCTCGCGCGAAACCCATGGCGTCTTTTGCGTACCAACACGCTTGGTTGATATGTGCGTTTCAAGATAAATCTCCGAATAGCGAAGTTGCAAGCACGAGCGGTATAAGGACACAACTAAGATAAGTCAATATAACACAATGTATTTAACTAAATATTGAGACGGATCTAGTTGATTAATGAAAGTGAATTTTTTGTTTATTCGGAGAGAACATATTAGGTGTTATATAGTACCCCAAAGACGGCGTACCTAGCGTTATGAAAAAAATGAGATCGATTTGAAATTCGTTTCAGATAGCAAATTGTTTAGGAATATAAGCAGGTATGGTCCCCTACTCTTACTGCTGTTAGGTTTGAGCCTTTGTTTTCTCTACGATCTAACGTCTTACTTTTCGTTTCCAGTCATAAAGGCGCACCATCTTCAGTTGTTAGAACAAGTAAATAATAATCGTTTATTCTCAGCGGTTGTTTACGTTATCAGTTATTGCGCCCTGGTCTCATTCTCTCTTCCTGGAGGAGCAATGATGACTATTGTTGGTGGCTTTTTGTTTGGTCCGATGGCGGGTACGTTGCTTGCGGTTATTGGTGCTACTCTGGGTGCGAATGTTATTTTTCTCGCTGCTCGCCATGCTCTCTTAGATTGGTTTCGTCCGCGTGCGGGTTCTGCGATCTTTAAAATGCGTGAGGGGTTTAAGGTGAACGCTCTAAGTTATCTTTTTTTCTTAAGATTGGTTCCAATTTTTCCATTTTTTTTGGTCAATTTAGCTCCCGCATTTTTAGGCGTAAAACTCTCCACTTATCTTATCGGCACCTTCTTTGGTATTATGCCCGGGACTTTAATATATGCATTCGTTGGTGATGGTTTGGGTGCTATAATAGAGATCGATGCAAATGTTGACCTTGATATTATCCTTGCCCCCCGTTTTTTATTCCCACTAATCGGATTGGGTGTGTTGGCTCTCGTTCCTATTATCTGGCGCCGAAAAAATCTTGAAGTTACAAGGGATTGATCCCAAGTTTTGTGAAATATTGATTTGATGGAAACAGTTCAAACAGATATTTGTATCATCGGGGCCGGGGCTGGCGGCCTCTCCGTAGCAGCAGTCGCTGCTCAAATGGGGGCCAAAGTTGTATTGGTTGAGGCGGGTCTAATGGGTGGTGATTGTTTGAACCATGGTTGCGTGCCATCTAAGGCTCTTATTTCTGCCGCCGACGCCGCGCACAAGGCCCGTCACTTATCCCGATTTGGTATTCAAGACGTGGAGCCAGTCGTGGATTGGGCGAAAGTGCGGGGTCATGTAAAGACAGCTATCGATCGAATCGCCTACCATGATTCTCAAGAGCGTTTTGAAAATATGGGTGTCCACGTCATTAGGGACTCAGGGGCTTTTTTGGATCCTAACACGCTGCGAGCAGGAGATTTTAGAGTTAAGGCAAAGAAATTTGTATTAGCGACCGGGTCACAACCAAGTATACCTTCAATTCCTGGTCTTAATAAAACACCATTTTTCACTAACCAGACTATTTTCGAAAATGATAAGCCAATAAAGCACCTCATGGTGATTGGCGGCGGGCCCATTGGCCTTGAAATGGCTCAAGCTTTTAAGAGGTTGGGCGCAGATGTGACAGTGCTTGAGGCCTCACGAATTTTAGGAAAAGAGGACACCGAGCTTACAGCATTGGTCCGGGAAAAAATATTAGCGGAAGGTGTAAAGATTATAGAAGGTGCGACCGTTCAAACTGTGTCAGGCGTTGCCGAGGAAATTGAAATACGCGTAAACATCTCTGGTGAAAATATTGAAGTTAAGGGTTCGCATTTACTGGTTGCAACTGGCAGAAACCCTACTGTCTCTGGATTAGAATTAGAAAAGGCCGGTATTGAATTTGGATCGGGAGGCGTCTTAGTAGATCGACGGCTAAGAACTACAAATAAAAATATTTTTGCTTTAGGGGACGTAGTGGGGGCTCATAACTATACCCACGCAGCATCTTATCAAGCTGGGGTCATAATTCGGAATATCCTTTTCCGACTACCTGTTAGAACGAACTATCGTGCGATGCCCAGGGTTACATTTATGAGGCCAGAACTTGCACAAATCGGGATGACCTTTTATGAAGCAAAACACAGATTTAATACTGCCCAGGTAATTACTACTCCATTTTCAGAGAATGATCGCGCCCAAGTGAGCCGAGACATTCATGGTATTGTAAAAGTAGTTACCTCCAAGCGTGGCAAAATTTTAGGAGTTGGGATTGTAGGCGATAATGCCAGCGAGATCATTCAAACCTGGGCCATGCCAATCTCGAGGGGCATGAATATTAAAAGGTTAACTGAGTTAATTTTGCCTTATCCCACGTTGGGAGAAATTAATAAGCGTACAGCGGCTGCCTTTTTTGCTCCCAAATTATTCAGCACGCGCATCAATAGATTGGTAAAATTTTTATTAGCCTTTGGTTAAAGCTATGAGAGAAATCTGAACAAGGCACTTGAGTGTCCAGGTAACGAAAAAATTACGAGACCGGATAGCTTGGTCGTCGGTTTAGGGATATTAAATACAGAGAGTATGTATGTGACTTTGTTGTCGTCAATAGAGGTGTGTGACATTGGAGTGGTGCAAATGAACAATGTGAGTAACTGGATTATGGGTGGCATAATGCTTGTCCTAGCTGTCGGCGGCCTTTTTGTGGCGAGTGTCGCAGGGCATGGTTTTGGATATTGGGGAGGTTTGCTTTTCTTTGCGTTTTCAATTTGGTTTATTTTTCGCTTGATCCAAGTCAGTTTTGATGATGGAAAAGCTGAATGAATGTTATGTCTCGCTTATCTGCACCTGAGAAGTTAAGAAGCTTAGTTTCAGACGGGAAGGCCCATTTGGCTCCAGCCTGTTTTGATGCGCTATCTGCACGGCTTGTGGAGCGCGCGGGGTTTGATATGTCGTTTATGAGTGGGTTTGCTGTGTCTGCAGCTAAATTAGGAATGCCTGATACAGGGCTTATTTCTTATGGTGAGATGATTGATCAGGGTCGTAATATTTGTAACTCGGTTAAGATACCGGTCATTGGAGATGCAGACACAGGATATGGAAATGCCTTAAATGTGCGCCGGACTATCGAGGGGTTTGCGCAAGCAGGGTTCGCATGTGCCATGATCGAAGATCAGGTAGCGCCAAAAAGGTGCGGTCACACCAAAGGTAAGGCTGTGGTTGAGCGAACTGAAGCCCTCCTGCGTGTGCGGGCAGCTATCGACGCTCGAGAGGAAGGGGCAAATATTCTGATTATGGCGCGCACCGATGCTCGTGCGACCGACGGTTTAGATGAGGCAATGTGGCGTATGCAGGCTTTTGCGGAGGCTGGTGCAGATATTCTATTTCTTGAAGCTCCGCAATCAGAAGCAGAAATGGAGGCGTTTTGTAAGCGTGTGCCTGGCCCAAAGATGGCAAATTTGGTGGAGCAGGGGGATACACCCCTTCTTTCTGTAGAAATGCTTCAGGCTATGGGATTTAGCATTGTTTTATACCCTTTGACCTTGTTGAACTCTGCGATTTCCGCGATGGAGAAAGCACTGATCTCTCTATCAAGCGGCAAAACCCCTGAAGGGCTCTCTGAGTTTTCACACCTTCGAAATGTAGTGGGATTTGATGACTATTACTCGGCCGAAGCTCGGTACTCTGAGGAGTAAAGACTGACCATCGCGAAATGTTATTCCAAACCCTGCATGATATGTTCCTGGAATGCAGGTCTCTCTGCAAGGAGGTCAAACCAGCGCTTTAGGTTGGGATAATCTTCACGTTCTATTGGCATTTCGAACCATCTGTAGGCAGCGATCCCAACCGGAATATCACCGATAGAAAATTTTGATCCTGCCACAAACGGTCGGTCTGCTAAATTGTTATCCAGCATGGCCATTGACTTTGATAATCCATCTCGCGCTCTCTCAATAGCGGTAATGTCGCGCCTCTCAGATGGTGTTCTAATAAGCCCTCTAAATACAGGGACGAGTGAGGGACTACAGACCGTCAACTGCCAATCCATCCAGCGCTCTGCATCGGCCAAAATCTGTGGGTCCCTGGGATAAATTCCGCCAAAATCAAATTTCTTTGTTAGGTATCTTGTGCATGAATTGGATTCCCATAACGTAAAGCCATCTTCTTCTATTATTGTTGGGACCAGTCCGTTTGGATTTAAAGCTAAATATTTTTCTTGATCATTACCCCCAAACGGTCCTCCGAGATCTTCCCGTTCGAAATCAAGTTCCATTTCTCCGCATGCCCAGAGAACTTTCTGGACATTTGATGACGTTTTTCGGCCTAAAATTTTTAACATTTTCCATCCTTTAAATGATCTAGGCTAATCCTGAGACAGTCCTTTTAACTCGATTATATTATCGTCTGGGTCGGAAAAATAGATGGAAGGTCCGTATCCATCAGCACCAAAACGACGACCAGACTCAATAATTTCTATTCCGTATCCTTCTAGGTATTCTCTGAGAGAAAGCTCGTCAAATCCATCAATTGATAGGGCAATATGATCGACGTTTCGACCTTTTTGAGGAGATCCATATCCGCCTCTTTTCCCCAGTTCGCTCTCTTGAGGAACAAGATCGATCATGGAAGTTCCAGCCTGATATTGGTAAAGGCCAGAGCTGGACTTTATTCTTGCTTCGGTGCAACCCAAAATATCTCTGTAAAATGCTATAGATTTTTGAATATCTGAAACCCGAATAACGACGTGATCAATTTTTGAAATTCTAAAAGGTCTCATATTAGTTCCTTGACAGTGAAACGTTTCTGAAAAGTTCTTACAATTAAAATTATTGATCAACCTTTTCTTCTCGGCCATCCCCTGTTTTGAGCGTTTCTCTCCGTGTATTAAAATATGTTGCGCCAAATATGATGATGGCACCAATCCAGACCCAAAGATCGGGCTTTTCATAATAAAGGAAAAACCCTATCGCCGCGGCAATTGGAAGCCGAACAAAATCAAATGGCATTACAAAACTTGCGTCTGCGGCGGCAAAAGAACGAATTATGCAGGCATGGGCGAGATAACCAAAAAAACCAAGAAAAAATATGGAAAAAGCATCTTCCCACGATGGTGTAACCCAATCCACCAATGCGGGGACTATAGAAATTGGTATGAAAATTATCGACATATAAAACAATATTGTGTTTGGATTGTCTGTCTCAGAGAGGGATTTCGTTGATACTTGTGAAGCGGCGTAACAGGCAGCTGAAGAAACTACCGCAATTGTTCCTAAACTAATTTCTATAAATCCGGGCCTGATGACGACTAGAGCACCTGCAAAGCCGATCGCAGTAGCAATCCAGCGGTGTGATCCAACCCTTTCGGGCAAGAATAACGCAGCAAAGCAGATCGTAAATAATGGCACGGTAAATTGCAGGGCAGAGAGGTCCGCAAGAGGAACAAGGGTCACCCCAACAAACCAGCCCACGTTGCCTACGTAATGAATAGCGTTACGGAAGCAATGTAGCCCAAGCCTCCTCGTTTGAAGATCTTTTCGCCTTTGCTTTAGGACCCAGGGAAGGATAAGTAAAAGGCTTATGACGCTCCGCATAAAAATCATTTGCAACACGCCGTACCTGTCTTGAAGGTCTCGGATGGTTACCGCTAGGAGGACGAGTGAGGTCCCACCCAAGACCATCCAAATAGCGCCACGAACGGCTCCAGGCCATCGGTGAAAAAAATTTAACAAATTAGGAAAAGCATTTTTCAGTCACCTAAAACTATACCCTCTCGCCGTTTGTCAGCTCCCCCTTCAAGTTGCCCCTTTCCAATACGGATACCGTGTAAACCACTAGTTTTAGTTCGGATATAAATTTTGTGGCCTAAGTATTCGAGAGTCTCAGAAAAAGTAGTAATAGGTGTATCTTTTTCTAGTTCAGTACGCCCATTCTTATTGATAAAATTAGGTAAATCTATTGCCGCTTGCATCGGTAAGTTCCAATCCAAAGCCGCAACAAGAGTTTTTACAACATATCCGATTATGCTTGATCCCCCTGGCGAACCCACAGCCATAACGAGCTTGCCGTCTTTATCCAGGACAAAGGTCGGTGCCATCGAGCTGCGAGGTCTTTTTTTTGACCCTGGCCTATTAGCTTTCGGTGTTCCAGATTTGTCGCGGGGGAGTGGAGAGAAGTCTGCCAATTGGTCATTAAGCATGAACCCTTTAACCATGATCCTTGAACCAAAAGCGGTTCCGATACTCGTCGTCATTGAGATAGCCTCTCCATATTGATCAACAATTGAAATATGGCTTGTCGAATCCGGTCGTTGGCCTCCCCTATCCGAACTCAAAGAGGGGAGCCTTTTCTCTGAGACTGGGGATCCCGGTTTTGCCTTTCCCATGGCCTGAAACGGAGAGATCTCGGATGCCCGTTGCCGAAGATATTTTTCATTGAGTAGACCTTGAACGGGTATCTGTACAAAATCTGGGTCACCAAGATACTGATTGCGATCCGCAAACGCTAGGCGACTGGCCTCTGATATAAGATGGATCGCCTTTGCTGATCCGGGTGCAACCTGGGCCAGGTCAAACCTCTCAAGTAACTTTAAAATTTGCAGCGTTGTTATCCCCCCCGAGGTAGGCGGAGGCATCCCGCAAATATTCCAAGTGCGATATGGTAAACAGAGAATTGAACGTCGTTTAGCGGTATAATCTTTGATATCACTCTCTTTCATCTGGCTTGGAAGATGGTGTGTTTCGCGGACCTTTCGAGCAATCGCTCTAGGAATATCTCCGATGTAGAAGGCTTCTGGACCCTCATTGGCAAGTCGGGATAGGGTGTTCGCTAGTTCTAGGTTTTTTAGCAAGTGACCTACTGGTAGTGGAGTTCCACCCGGTAGAAAGTAAAAGTTGGCGGCGGTTGGGAAATTGGCTAAAAATTTGTCGCGCCGAATCATTTTATTCAGTCTGGGAGAAACCGGGAATCCCGCTTGCGCTAGTCTGATGGCGGGGTCAAAAAGTTTTTTCCAGGGCAGGCGTCCATGATCTTGATGGGCGAGAGCCAGCATTCGAATTATGCCAGGAACCCCTACGCTTTTACCGCCAATTTTCCGTTCATTCCATGACAGAGGTTCTCCATCTTCCCTTAAAAACAAAGTTTCAGTCGCTCCGCTGGGTGCTATTTCGCGCCCATCATAAGCAGAAAGGAGAGAAGATGTGTATTTTGCACTGGGTTTAAAATGGAGCAGGAACCCGCCACCGCCAATACCAGATGCTTGAGGCTCCACAAGGGTCAAGACCATTTGGACTGCGATTGCGGCATCTACGGCGCTGCCCCCTGCTCTTAAGATATCAAGGCCGGCCTTTGTCGCATGCGGGTTAGCAGCGCTGACCATGTGATTTTTGGAGTAGACCGACTTTCTCTCGGTCAGGTCCAAGGAGGGCGAATTGGCACATCCAGCCAAAAATGTAACGCTGATGAGCCGAATGAGATTTATAAAAATTTTGTTGAGTGCGATCAAAATTTCTCTCTCGATCTAGGGAAGCGGCGGAAAGATCTTTAACGAGCGTGGTTTTAAAGGTAAATATCCTAGCGGTTTTTCCGGTTTGGTGACAATAGGTGATGAGATTAGGAGTTTCTAGATGAGCGTATCTAATAAAAGAAGTCGAATTACTGCTCCTGATTTAAAGGCTCGAAAGGGAGGTGAGCCGATCGTTTCCTTAACGGCGTACAGCGCGCCGATGGCATCATTTTTGGACGCGGTAACGGATGTTTTTATTGTCGGCGACTCTGTTGGTATGGTTCTCTATGGTTTGCCAAGCACTCTCGGAGTAACTTTAGAGATGATGATTGGGCATGGGGCTGCGGTGGTTCGTGGTTCTTCAAGGGCTTGTGTGACTGTGGATATGCCATTTGGCACGTACCAGGAATCCCCTGAACAAGCTTTTCGGAACGCTGCGAAAGTAATTAAGAGAACCGGTTGTGGTGCTGTAAAGATTGAGGGTGGCGTCGAAATGGCAGAAACGGTTGCCTTCTTGGTGGACCGTGGAATCCCAGTAATGGGGCACGTAGGATTAATGCCCCAAAGTGTTAATAAGCTCGGCGGTTATAAGGCTGTTGGAAGGAACAAAGAGGAGGCCGCTGCTATTATTTCTGACGCCAGGGCTATCTCTGATGCAGGAGCATTCTCCATTGTGGTTGAAGGAGTTATGGAATCAATTGGCCGGGCCGTGACTCATTCGGTGCCAATTCCGACTGTGGGTATAGGGGCGAGTGCAGAGTGCGACGGTCAAGTTTTGGTATCAGAGGATATGCTTGGGTTATTCAATGATTTTACACCGAGATTTGTAAAGCGTTATGCTGATCTCAGTTTGGAAATAGAGAAAGCAGCAACTAACTACTCGAAGGATGTCAAAGCTCGTCGCTTTCCGGGTCCAGACAATGTCTCTCAGCCCGCTGCGGTAAAAAAAGAATAAATATCTGTCTGGGCATCATTTGTATGATTATTGTTAGGACAATAGACGCGCTTCGCGCGGCAGCATCTAGTTGGCGAAGAGCCGGGAAAACTGTAGCCCTAATTCCGACCATGGGTGCGCTACACGAGGGTCATTTGAGCCTTGTAAGGCTTGGTCAGATCATCTGTGACCAAACTATAGTGACGATTTTTCTTAACCCTTTCCAGTTTGGAAAAAATGAAGATCTAGGATCTTATCCGTCAAATCTCGCGCAGGACACAGAAATCCTAAAAGTTGTTGGGGCAGATCTGCTATTTACACCTGATGACAAAGAAATGTACCCGGATGGCTTTTCAACTGGTATAATTCCTGGTCCGGTATCGAAAACCTTATGTGGCGCGTTTCGGCCGGGCCATTTCCGGGGTGTCGCGACCATTGTAACCAAATTATTGATGCAATCGCAGCCTGACAAAGCCATTTTTGGTGAAAAAGATTATCAACAACTATTGGTTATCCGAAAAATCTCGAGTGATCTCAATATTCCTGTTGAAATTGTTTCTGCTCCGACTGAAAGAGAGCCAGATGGTTTGGCGCTTTCTTCGCGCAATGCTTATCTATCGCCATCTGAGAGAAGTTTGGCACCTTTACTGTATCGAACTTTATGTCGGGCGGCAGAGGAAATAAAAGCCCACCCAGAAACACCGGACGAGATCTGCGCTCGTGCTGATCAGGAATTACGGAGCAGTGGGTTCTCATCAGTCGATTATGTCACTTTGTGTGATTCAGAAACACTCGAAAATATGCAATTTTACGACCGCCCAGCTCGACTTCTCGCCGCCGCAAATATTGGAAAAACCCGATTGATTGATAATGTTCAGCTTTAGATGCACCAGTAAGGGCTTAAAAAAACGGGTCGGTAAAACCCTTAAACTTCTTTTTAAAACAATCAAAATGACGGACATGTCACGCTGCTGTTCGTCGTCGTTTTGTCGCCTTCTGGGTAGGCAGTAACGAGTGCTCTCGATTTACCTTACAAAAAGATGCACTTCATTAGATCGGGCAGAGCGACTCGTTTTTGACGAGAGCCTCACGCGATCTAAAGACAGGCCCATCTCGGACAGAGAGCGCAGAACTGCCTCAGCATTTCGTTTGGCTTTGTTGCTTTCCACAGTAATTTTTGCGCCCGATCCTTGTGCCGAGGTCACTGCTACGATATCAAACCCGGCGTCTGGACGCCTCTTTAAGGCCTGATTGACCGCAGTGTATAATGCTTGTTTATACTGAACGTTTGGGCGATCAAAACGGATTACGACTAATGGGCTGCGATTAGATACAGGATCTGGTCCGCTGATGATCGAATAATCGCTTCTCGGCGCGTAGGCTCTATTGGCTAAACTAGTGCCAAGCAATTCGCCATTTTTGATTGCAAGTGAGAGTGTTGTTAGATTGGACCGTTCATTTGACACGTAGGCGGATTGCCTCGCGATATCTTCGCTTAACTCATTCAACAAACGATCTATCAACACGACTGTTCTATTTACTTCATCCTCAAGAATCGCCAGCTGTCGGTGGTCGTCATCAATCGCACCAGTTATCCCATAGGCAGCTCTGGTAGTTTCCAGCAAGTACGATGACATGGTGCTGGATCCTGCCACAGCATTAGCAAGGGAATTCATTTTTCCAATGTCGCCATCAATCTTTGAGAGTTGTTGTTGCCCAATATTCCATTGTTTGACCAAAAAGGGGTTTCCCGGTGTCGTACCAACCTGCAGCCTGGAATTTATTGACCCAATCGAGTTATGATATCGTTCGGCATTGCTTTTGGTTTGCGCCCTCATTTTCTGCAATGACTTATTGTGACGAGTAATCTCCGACTGCATTCTTTTGAGCTCGTCACGGAGCATTTTAACCTTTTGACCTACAAAGGTGCCTGTCTCTTGACCCGAGGTAATCTTTGGTGGAACGAAGTTTGTTGAGTTGAGTGTGGGGGGTGATCCCGGATTGACCAGAGGTTGATCCGCTTTTTCGCCTTTCGAAGGTCTGATTGCAATTTTTGTTGTAGGCCTGACTTTTACTTTCTTTGACTCCGTGATTTTAGGTTCTTCGTTCAAAAAAGACGGCCAAAGGCTCTCCATAGAGAAACTATCCATAGAAGGCATCTTCATGTCCATTGAACACCCGGCAAGGAGAGCTGCAGGCATCAAAAGGGTGGCAAAGGCATTCTTTCGGGGCATTCGTTGGGCCTCGCTAAACTAGTTGGTGACTGATAATTAAGCACCAGCCACTGGGAATATAATTTTAAATCTAAACAAATTTACTCATGCTGAGTGTATAGTACCTAATGGGCCATGTCTTCACAAGGCGGTTTTTGCCCTGAATTTTCGCCCTTTTAAGAGCTACTTGCATTAGCAGATCAATTTCAGTAACGTCCAGCGCCTTTGGCGCTAATGTTTCGGAAGCGCCCTAGTCATTTTGATGCGCCCGTAGCTCAGCTGGATAGAGCACCAGACTACGAATCTGGGGGTCGGGAGTTCGAATCTTCCCGGGCGCGCCATTACTTTTTTTTGTCGGCGACTGATGGCTGAAATTGAAACTCTACTTTTTGCGAATGAAACTTTTTATGACGCATTTTCAGCGAGGGATGTTCAACAAATGCGATCCCTCTGGAGAAACAGCAATGACATCCTCTGTATACACCCGGGGTGGGGCCCGTTGCGTGGTTACAAAGACGTCTTGGAGAGCTGGGCTTTAATCTTAGGAGCTTCCGAAAAGAGCAAAATTACTCCGATTAATCCGATCGTAACGAAAGCGGGAGCTGTAGGGTCAGTGGTCTGCCTTGAAAAGTTGGAAAATCAATATTTAATAGCGACCAATCTTTTTTTATTCGAGAGTGGGTCTTGGCTGATGATCCATCACCACGCTGGTCCCACCTCCGCTCCCGGATATGACCCTCTGACCACTGATATAAAGCAGCAAATTCACTGAGCCCTAAAAAAAGTTTTAATTCTTCTGAGAATTGCGTTCCAGAGCACTCTTAACCCTATACTTCCGACCTGAGCGGGAGCCGCGCCGTGGGGCATGGAGGCCTTTTCTCCATGCTTGACGGAGGGTGTTATCACATTGTTTCGAAGGTTCTCGGAAAATTGATCGATAATTTGTTGAGCGAGGTCTTTGATCATTCCGACACCTCGACCGTATTGGGCAACTGACCCAGAGAGTTGCAGATTAGTAGAAATGAAGACTCGCGCCCCGCTATCCACATTTTCGATTCTAAACTTAACTTTTGCATTGGCACCGCCCCGACCCTTGCTGTCGTTCCCTTGTGCGATGAGCTTTGCACTTTTCTCGGCGTCATCAATATTTTCGAAGCTTGTACGGCCGTTGAACGTAAGCGCTACGGGGCCGAGTTTGACAGAAATTGTCCCCTTGTAGGTCTTCTCGTCGACGATTTCCGTCAGTTTTGCACCTGGAACGCACGGGGCTATGCTTTGGATATCCAGTAAAATCTTCCAAGCCTCATCGGCATTGACCGGCACATCAAATTGGTTTTCAAATTCCATAGCTCATCTTCTTTCTGATATAATCCGACATAGAGGTAACTTATTACTCACGCGACGTCCAACCAACGTTTAAATGATAAAAAAAAAGCATGACTTTTACTCGTCCCCCCTCGACCTTGAATCCAATGGCTGTAGAGAGTCTGTTGTTGGCAATGAAGGACTCAAACCGTCGAACTGTTGATCTTATAAATGGACTTGATGAGAGAGAATTAATTGTTCCTCGCAAGAGAAATTTGTCACCGCCATTGTGGGTCCTAGGTCATATTGCATGGCTTTACGATAATTACTTGCTTCAGAGGTCAAATAGCCGCCCCTCAAATATCCCGGAAATGGGTGAGTTTTTCGATGACCGACAGGTCAGGCATCCAGACCTTTGGGGGCTTGATTTGCCAAAACGAGAGTTCTTACTGAACTTTTTTGAACAAATAGCCGATGCAGTCCCCGCGGCGTTGGGGGCGGGTCGGTTTGCTTCACCAGAGACCACATTTCTGTGCAGAATGTGTATTCAGCGGGAAGACATGTGGGGAGAAAGTTTGATTACTCAGCTCCAAACTTTGGGTCTTTCTCCACCGAAATTTATCGGAAACTACAAACCTAAGCCCGCTCCTCTACCAACAGCGGATATAAATATACCAGGGGGGGTTCACTCTCTTGGTGCGGTTCCAGAAGATCCTTTTTACTTGGACAATGAGAAATGGGGACACGGGTATGAAGTTGAGCCGTTCTCGATATCTCCGGCAGCTGTCACGAATGGAGAATTTATTGCATTTGTCGAAGATAAAGGTTACGACCGAGAGGAGTTATGGTCCGAGGCGGGTTGGAGTTGGCGGTGTCATTTTCAAGCGTCAAATCCTATTTATTGGAGACGCACTGCTGACGGATGGCAGCAAAAACGCTTTGGTCATTGGCGTGCACTAAATATCTATGAACCAATTTGTCACGTTAATTGGTTTGAGGCTGATGCGTGGTGTAGATGGGCAGGTCGGCGCCTTCCATGGGAAGGAGAATGGGAAATAGCGGCATCGCTCTCGCCCCACTCTCGGGAGAGAATCCGCGGCCCTAAAATGCGTTATCCATGGGGCGATGATCCACACGAGGAACATGTCGCGAATCTGGATTGTATCGGAGCAGGTCCTTGCGCAGTAAGCGCTTTTTCAGCAGGAGATAGTGCATACGGGTTGCGTCAAATGATGGGTAATGTGTGGGAGTGGACCCAATCAGTTCTGTCTGACTATCCGGGTTTTACCCCGGATGCGATGGAGCATTGGTCCAGACCCTTTATGGATGGCGCCCACCCTGTTTTGCGGGGTGGTTCTTGGGTTACTCGATCTCGTTCCGTTTGGAATACCTTTCGACATTTTTGTTTTCTAGACCGCCGTGACTTGTTCACTGGCTTTCGTACTTGCGCCCTATGAATAAGTCTTTTTCCCCGATCTGGATTTTTTAGGCGCTTTGGAGATTAGCTTCCATAGCCTGTCAGGGCTTGCCGGCATAGGGACATCGGTGATCCCCGAAGGTTGGAGTGCGTTAATTAAAGCGCTTTGCACGCAAGGCAGTGCACCTACACAACCAGCTTCGCCAGCCCCCTTAATGCCCAAGGGGTTTGTGGGGGAGGGGTCACCATTACTCACCACCTCAATTGAGCAGAAATTATCCGCCCGAGGCATACAATAATCAATGAATGAGGCCGATAAGAGCTGCCCGCTTTGAGGATCGAAGGTTACATCTTCACATATTGCCTGGCCCAACCCCTGAGCAATGCCTCCTATAATCTGCCCTTTGAGAAGCATTGGATTTATTACAGTGCCAACATCATCCACTACGATATACTGTATGAACTCTACAACGCCTGTCTCTGGATCAATTTCTAACTCGCATACGTGGCAGCCATTCGGGAATGTTGGTGCCGAGGGTTTAAAGGCAGCTTGGGCTTGGAGGGTGGGTTCGATACTGACGGGTAAAGTGAGGTCGTAGGCTGTCCTTGCTATTTGCTCAATTCCTAAAGAACGGTCAGTGCCTGTTATTGAGAATTTTCCCGCCTCGAAAATAATGTCTTCAACTGCAGCTTCAAACATATGAGCAGCGAGAAGCTTTCCTTTCTCAATTATCCTCTCGCTGGCCATTAAAAGCGCGCCACCGCCGTTACCAGCCGAACGCGAGCCAAAAGAACCTCGTCCATGGGCTACGATATCGGTGTCCGCTTGAAAGAACATGATCTTTTCTAAAGGAATGCCAAGTAGTTCGTTTACAATTTGTTTGAATGTCACATCATGGCCCTGGCCTTGAGCGACGGTTCCCAACAAAATAGTGCATCCGCCTTTGCCGTCGAAACGGATTTCAGCTGTTTCTTCGATAGGAGCAGCAGACTGTTCTATCGCAAAAGATATTCCGATCCCTCTGAGCTTCCCAAGCCGGCTTGATACTTCACGTCTCTTGTCAAATTCTTCCCATCTAGAGAGTTCTAATGTTTTGTCGAGTGACTCTTCAAAACGTCCTGAGTCATAGTTAAAAATTAAGCCAGTTTGGAAGGGCAGTGATGCTACAGGAATCATATTCCTTCGACGCAGTTCGGCGCGGTCAATGTTCATCTCATAAGCTGCTCTGTCGATTGCTTTCTCGATCGCGAGGCTAGCTTCAGGCCTTCCTGCACCTCGATATGGGGCCGTATTATTATTGTTCGTAAAAATACCTGAGACTGAGGTATAAATGGCTGGGGTCGTATAAACACCTGCTAATCCACCGAGATTATTGGTTGGAGAGTGAGCGGTCATCATCGACATGTAAGCTCCTAAAGCAGCTTGCGTTTGCACCCGAAACCCCAAAAATTTACCATCTTTGTTGAGCGCTAGCTCAGCCAAAACATTGTTGTCTCTGGCATGGGTATCGGACATCAGTGACTCAGTCCGTTCCGCAGTCCACTTGACCGGTCGATTAATTTGTTTTGAGGCAAGAAGGACCAGTAGCTGGTCATCATACAACTCACCTTTCATGCCAAAACCACCACCGACTTCCCCAGCAGAGACCCTTATCTCCGCCTCAGAGACCCGAAGTATATTCGATAAATGGGTACGTATGCCGTGGACTTGTTGAGTGCTGGTGGTTAACAAATAGCGTCCCATACGGGCGTCATACTCACCAATAGAAACTCGTGGCTCCATTGCGTTGGCGGAAACTCTGTTCACTCGATAGCTTATTTTGGTCACGTGGTCTGCGGCATAAAACGCAGCATCTACCGCGGTTTTGTCACCGACTTCAAAATAAAAGGCTTCGTTGTCATCGCAGTCGTCCCAAATCGGTATTACTGAGGACTGTCCGAATTGATCCAAGTTTGTAAAGGCGGGTAAAACTTCAAAATTTACATCGATACACTCTGCCGCGTCTTTAGCTTTATTGAGAGTCTCTGCAGTTATAAAAGCTATCGGATCCCCTACAAATCGGACACGGTCTATAGCTAGGCCTCTCCGAGGCGCTTGTTGTACTGATCCGTCTCGTTTATGGCGGGTTACCATGCAAGGAAACTTTCCAAGGTTTAATTCCTGAAGGTCCTTGCCAGTAATTATGGACAGGACCCCCGGCATTTTTTTTGCTTGTTCCGTGTCTAGAGATAGGAGTCTTGCGTGAGCATGCGGCGAACGCAAAAAATATCCGATTGCTTCTCTTCCAAATGAGAAGTCATCGCCAAATCGTCCCTCACCCTTAAGAAGCCGCGGATCCTCAGTCCGAGGAACAGCTTGTCCTATGCCAAATTCACCCATTATGACTTCCTCCTAAAAAAAGTCAGTTGCTGACGGTATTAGGGCATCACGTATTCATAAACTTCAAGTCCCACTGGGCGAGTCGATTGGTATTTGTTTTAAGCCTTCGGAGGGCAACCAAAACATTTTTGATGTTCGCGCTTTGTTTATCCAACACATTTTACTTTTGGAATTCCAGCGGGGGGTGCTATCTGACTTCTGACCCCCTGAATTTCTATCACAGCCGCTGCAAGTGTCTCTGGGTTCTTCAACTCCGCCCATACTGCCAGCAATCGTGTTTCCAGCCGTTTGAATCATGGTGTCATTTGCCATTTTGTATTGCTACCACTGGCTCCATATTTTTGTTTTAGATCTGGTTTACATAGGGTCCGATCACAATCGAATAGTGCTCGGAGGGAATAACTGGATATATTTTTGTGGCGCTAGTGTCAGCGTCTTAGCGTTCACAGCCCCCAAATCATTATTCCCATTTTTCACCGACTTGCGGATGAGCTTATTTTGTTTTGGCAATAGTTTTCATCAGTCATTGTTATTCTCTAAAACTTTAGCCACCGTCTCGGACATAGGAAATATTGACATGGCGGGCAACCAGTATCGCGAATTACCCTGAGTTATTTTATTCAGTGAGATAAATTCAGAGCCCACTTTTTCTGAGCCAAATTAATAACAGAGTGGCCAATACTTTTTAATATGTGCAATAAATTTCGAATACAACATTCGGCAATATGTAGGATCATATTATCTACCAAAACCTACACTCAATCGTTTTCATGGAGGCGAAAACCTACTGGTCGAGCGTTTTGTTTTGCCGCCTCTGTTGGCCTCATCTTGGTTTCCCATTTATCGGCCTCGAAGCGCAAACCGGTAAAACCATTCGATGCGTCAGATGCCAGCCAGAGCGTGGGTGGCACCATTATCTCGGGGGTGGCAGGCTCTGCGCCTGAACGGTGAGCTCTACTCTCTCTCCAGTTGGTTGGCATTATATCAGTGTCCGCAGCCCGACCTGGGATCAGCACGTTTGAGGTAAGACCTGATCCGGCCAGATCTTCTGCCCAGATTTGAGTTGCTGCTTCCAAAGCTGCTTTCGAGGGGCCGTAAGGAAAGAATCCCCTCCTCTGCATAGTACCAATGCTCGTAGTTACATTTATGATGCGCCCCCAATGACCTCTGAGCATGTGGGGAATCGCTGCTCTTGCCATTTGAAACGGGCCGAGGGCATTCGTATCGAAGGTTGCCTTTACTTGGTTTACATCGGTCTCCCAAAACTTTACCGGATCAGTCATAAAGTTCTCCGAAAACGGCCGCATACCCAGACCAGCATTGTTGATGAGAACTTCTACCTTTCCATATTTTTTTAGAGCACTATCGATTACAAACTCGCAGTCTGTCGGCTTTCTTAGGTCTGCGACAAGTGGATGAATTGCACCGTCATTGTTGCCTAATTTCTTCGCGCTCTCCTCCAGGTTTGGGATATCTTCTGCGATATGACCGGGTGCAAACACCTTTGCTCCCGATCGGGCGAGGCCCGTCGCCATTGCAAGCCCAAGGCCTCGTGTGCCGCCCGTTACAATACATACCCTGCCTGCGACTGTTTTTTCATTCATTCGATCTGCTCCAGCATATTTTTCAAATCGGTCAAGGTGCTCTCGCCGCCTGGATCGCTTGCCAAATTCGGTATGAGGTAGCAGGCATGTCTAAATGATTGACGCCGAGCGGCCTTAGCGCATTCATGACGGCATTAATGGTTGCGGGTAAAGCACCCGTAGGCCCCGATTCTCCTCCACCCTTCGCACCGATTAGATTAGATGCAGTAATGGTTGGAGCGCTTATGATGTCCATGTAGCAAAAATCATCGGCTCTTGGCATGCAATAATCCATTAAAGAGCCCGTTAAAAGTTGTCCGCTGGCACCATCAAAATGGATGTTTTCCATCAAGGCTTGACCTATTCCTTGAGCTATTCCGCCATGCATCTGTGCTTTAAGAAGTAGGGGATTTATTACAGTTCCTACGTCGTCAACGCATACAAAGTTTACAATGTCCGTGGCGCCTGTTTCAGGATCTATCTCTACTTCGCACACTTGTACCCCAGTCGGCCAATTCCAATACTCGGGTTTGAAAACACCTTGTTCATCAAGACCGGGCTCAATGTCTGGTGGCATGGAAGAAGCTTGGAACGATTTTTGCGCGACCTCAACAAGAGAAATTTGTCGATCCGTGCCGGTTACAATGAAATTCCCTGATGTGAATTCAATATCACTCTCAGCAGTTTCAAATATATGAGCCGCGATCCGTCTGCCTTTATCAATCGTTTTACTGCACGCTAATGCGGCAGCTGAGCCGCCGATTGACGTCGAGCGTGAATTAAACGTTCCACGGCCGTAGGTTGCCACGTCCGTATCACCTTGGACAAACCGAATGATAGAGGGGTCTAATCCAAGTTTATCGCAGACGATTTGTTTAAAAATTGTCTCATGGCCCTGCCCGTGACTTATTGTTCCCATGATCATGGTCAGTGTGCCCGATGGATCAAATCTGAGCTTGCATGTCTCAGGGAAGGGTGAAGATGTTTTTTTGACTGTATTTGAGATACCTAGTCCCCTGAGGCGCCCGGCTACCCGGGATTTTTCCCTTCGATCAGAAAATTGGTCATAGTTTATCGCATTCAGCGCTTTTTCCTGATTTCCAGGAAAATCTCCGCAATCATACGTAAAGCCCAGCGCATTTGTCCAAGGCATCTGTTCTGGGGTTACACTATTTTTGGCTCGCAATAACGCAGGATCCATTCCAATTTCATCTGCCGCTATGTCGACTATTCTCTCGATGTTAAAGGCAGCTTCTGGCGCGCCGGATCCTCTGTACGGGTTTGTGCAATTCATATTTGTGAAAACACCATCAACCCTAACAAAGGCCGCGGGCGTTCTGTATACCCCCGCAAGTGTGCCCAAATTGTTCGTCGGTGGTCGGGGCCCCCGGATTGCTAGATATGCCCCCATACTTGCGACGGAATGAACCTTAATGCCCAGGAATAAACCCTCTTTATCCAGTGCGAGCGAGACTCTGCTAAGATTATCGCGCCCATGATCATCTGACATGAAGCCTTCTGAGCGGTCGCAGATCCACTTTATCGGTCTATCGGTAAGTCTAGCGCCCCATAGAACCAAGGCCAATTCCGGATAAGTGCCTCCTCGCATACCGAAACTACCGCCAACGTCGCCCGGAACCACATGCATTTGAGTTTCCGGAATATGGAACACGCCCTGCGTGAGCTGTTGCCGAACGGGGTGAGGATTCTGCAGCCCGGTATAAAGCGTATACCTTGCGGTCCGCTTGTCGTAAGAACCGATGCATCCTCTGGGCTCAAGAGTAACAGCCGTGACTCGACTAATACGGAACTCACGAGTTATAATCTTGTCCGCTTTTGCAAAAGCTTCCTCGACGGCCGGCTCGTCGCCTTTTTCAAGTGTGAAAGCGATATTGTCAGGATTTGCGGGCCAGACAGAAGTAATATCGCCTTCGAGCGCTTTCTCAATCGAGTTGATTGCTGGTAATACCTCGTACTCTACCTCTATTAGTTCTGCTGCGTTCCGCGCTTGATCTCGGGTCTCAGCGATAACAAAGGCGATGTAATCTCCCACAAAGCGTGCTCTTTTAGTGATTAGAGCCCCGCGATAAGGGTGAAACATCGGTGTCCCATCTGAACGATTGGCCATTGCGGTATCTTCGCATGGCATGGTCCCATAATTTTCTGCTTTCCAGTCATCACCTGTCAGAACACGAACAACACCGGGCGAGTTTTTTGCGGCTTGCGTATCTATAGAAATGATCTTTGCGTGTGCATGCGGGCTCCGCAAGACAAAGCCGTATGCTTGGTTTAAAAAATTAATGTCATCCAGGTAATTCCCGTCTCCCCTCAGTAATCTGGGATCTTCTTCCCTGGGTAGCGGTTGACCGATCGCAAATTCGCCCATAACTCTCTAAAACCTCTCGTAAACAAATTTTAGAGAGCATAGACAAGCAAGACCTCCCCGCCAATGGGCGCAAATTGGCTATTTTGGAAGTTTGGCCAGTGCTATAATATTTAGTGAAACCCTTTTTAAAATAATTGATGCGTAAAAAGCAGATGCACTTATATATCCTCAAAGCATTTTGTTTCTTCATTCTGTTTGTTTTTTTATGTTCACCTGTTCTTGCGCAAGGGCAAAAACAACAAAACTTTTCGGATACCGAACAATCTGCAACCTCCGACGATCTCAGTAGGCTGATTGATGTTCTGGAAGACAAGGAGTCACGGGCCACGTTGGTCTCACAAATAAGAGCGTTGATTGCAGCTCAAAAGGCGACAGGGCCTGAAAATTCTGACCCCGTGCTCTCATCTCGGATTTCTAACTTAATTTCCGATCGACTGCAGAGAGTGAGCAATGAATTGGCGACCTTTTCCTCTAGTTTCAGTCGCCTGCCGACAGAAATACAGGCATTTACAGAAGATCTTTTCAGCTTGGGTTCGAGAGAAAAACTTTTCTCATTTTTTTGGCAAATAATACTAATCTTGGGGTCTGGTTTAACTGGGTATTTGTTGGTTCAAAGGATTACTTCTGGGGCTCGTGGGCGCCTTCAAACCCGGGAGACAGAGTCTTTCTGGGACAGATTTCCTACGCTTTTAGCGCGCACAATAATTGATTTGCTGCCGCCGGTTACCCTTTTGGTTTTAGGCATGTTGGCTACAAAAACTCTCGGCCAACCGTCTCTTCCAGTAGCCGCGTCCATTTCAGAGAAACTGTTACAGGCTCTTTTTTGGGTAGCAGTTATCATGGCTTTTTCCCGAATGTTTCTGACCCCCGTTGCGGCAAACTTGAGATTAGTAAAGCTCAGTGATTTGGATGCTAACTATCTTTTTATCTGGATCAGACGGCTTACATATGTAGCGATTTTTGGTGTGACCACTGTAAATATTGCGCAGGATTGCGGTTTGAAGGCCCAACCGGCTTCTTTAGGTTTTAAAATAGTTGGTCTATTTTTGGCGTTGATGGTTGCAGTCTTGATTTTGCAGTGTAGGGCAAGAGTGGCTGAATTTATCGCGGGTAAATCTGAGGAAGTCGAGCTTTTTTTATCCTTTCGGAGACGTTTCGCAGCTGTTTGGCATGTATTAGCACTTTTTTATGTTTCTGCCCTGTTTATCGTTTGGGCATTAGAAATAGAAAGAGGATCAGATTTTCTTTTTCGTGCGACCATTATTACATTGTTGACCTTGGTGTTGGCCGTCGCTTCAGCTAGCGCCCTTTCCCAAGTGATCTCGAGGGTTTTTGCTCTAAAGGATGATGTTAAGGCTCGTTATCCTGGCTTGGAATCTCGGACTAGTCTGTACGTTCCTTTGATTCAGCGGATAGGTAATATATTGATCGTTTTGACAGCTACAATAGCCCTGCTGGAGGCCTGGGGTGTGGATGTCAGTAGTTGGATTTCTTCCTCCCAAGGACAGAGTTTCCTAAGCAGCCTTTTTACCGTGAGTTTGCTTATAGTAATAACTGTAATTATTTGGGAGGTAGTGAGTGCCCTGGTGGAGCGATATTTGACAGAGGCGAGTGATATATCCTCGCGAGCGAAAACGCTTTTGCCTTTGCTGCGGACGACATTGTTGGTGATTTTGTCCACATTGGTTATCCTCGTTACGCTGTCAGAAATGGGTTTAAATATCGGCCCGCTTTTGGCTGGTGCTGGAGTAGTTGGTTTGGCGGTGGGATTTGGAGCTCAAACTCTAGTTAAGGATATAATAACGGGCGTTTTTATCCTAACTGAGGATCAAATTGCGGTGGGAGATGTTGTAAGAATTGGATCACATTCGGGTTTTGTGGAACAGCTATCTTTAAGGACAATTCGACTTAGAGATGTCGCAGGTAATGTACACATCGTTCCTTTCAGTGAAGTCAGTACCGTAGAAAACATGACCAAAGAGTTTTCACGTTACTTATTTGAGATCGGCGTAGCCTACCGAGAAGACACGGATCAGGTAACCGAAATTCTCCATGAAATAGGTCGTGATATGGAGGCTGACGAAGTTTATGGCCCGATGATCGTCGAACCGCTGGAGGTTTTAGGAGTTGACTCATTCGGCGATAATGCAGTCAACATCAGAGCCAGAATTACCACGCAACCCATCATGCAATGGCGTGTCGGACGAGAATTTAATCGACGGATGAAAAAGCGCTTCGATGAATTGTCGATAGAGATGCCATTTCCGCATCGCACAATTTATTTCGGTGTTGATAAGGCAGGAAACGCGCCAGAGGGAAGAGTGGCTATTGCCAGGCCTGAACATACCGAGGCTCCCAAACCGGAAAAAAAAGTCTTTGGGGAGAAAAGAAAAAACACCTCGGATACTCCAATGCCTGGCAGCGGTGACTTGGATCACGATTGACGAGGCGGAAGTAGGTAGATCATGGCTTTACGTCTTCCCAGAGAATTTGGGCTTGTAAATTGGCTTGGACTGAGAACCCATATAGGCAAAGAGGTTCAGAGGTTTTTAAAAGTTGGTCTGCAAACTCTTGCGGCTCCGGTAATTACAAGCCTTATGTTCTTGGCGATTTTTTCACTCGCTTTAGGTCGGTCGGTGCAAGAGATAGGCGGGGTGGCCTTTATGGAATTTTTGGCGCCTGGTTTGATAATGATGGCTATAATTCAAAATGCTTTTAATAACACCGTTAGTTCAGTCATGGTCTCAAAAATACAAGGTAATATCGTGGACGTAATGTTACCTCCTCTCACGCCTGGAGAATTTATGTTGGGTTTTATATGCGGGGGCGTGGTTCGGGGTGTTTTGGTTGCTTTGTGCGTTGGAGTTGCAATGTTGTTTTTTGTGGATATGAGACTGCACAATATAATTTTTATAATGCTGTATGTGATTTGTGCTGCAGGTGTGATGTCTATGCTAGGTTTAATTATCGGGATTTGGGCAGATAAATTTGATCACCAGGCCGCTATTAGTAATTTTATCATTACACCATTGTCATTTTTATCTGGTACCTTTTATTCGATTGAACGTCTGCCTGACCATTGGCAGAACTTAGCAATGATAAACCCTTTTTTTTACATGATTGATGGCTTCCGGTATGGTTTTATTGGTCACCACGATGCTGAGTTAGGGTTTGGGCTATTCTATGTAATACTATTGAATTTTGTGTTGTGGTTTTTATGCTATCGCCTCGTTTCTCAGGGATATAAACTGAAATCGTAGGAATGATTTCGTTGACAAGTCAGTCATGGGGGCCTAAATCTCGCGGCCTTTAATAAGTCGCCTGTTTTAAATGTTGAAACCGGAGAATGAGCGTGATTTCCGATGTCATGCCTACCTATGCAAGCATTGATCTTGCCTTTGAACGCGGAGAAGGCCCTTATTTATTTACTAAGGACGGACGGCGTTTTCTCGATTTTGGTTCAGGTATTGCTGTTAATTCTCTTGGGCATTGTCATCCCGCGTTGATCCAAACGCTCTCCGATCAATCAGAAAAATTATGGCATTGTTCCAATCTGTATCGCATACCAATGCAAGAAAATTTGGCTGGAAAACTTACGGCTAACAGTTTTGCTGACTTAGTATTCTTCTGTAATTCGGGTGCTGAGGCAGTTGAAGCAGGTCTAAAATTAGTTAGGAAATATCAGAGTTACTCAGGACGTCCGGAGCGTTTCCGAGTAATTACATTCGGTGGAAGCTTTCACGGAAGGACATTAGCGACGATATCAGCTGCTGCGAACGATGCGCACAAAGCTGGTTTTGGCCCGATGGTTAATGGTTTTGACATTGTACCTTTTGGCAACTCCGAAAAGGTAAGGGCAGCCGTTACAAAAGAGACAGCCGCTATTCTGGTCGAACCTATTCAGGGAGAAGGCGGAATAAGACCCGCAGAAAGGGAATTTTTGGCTTACCTTCGAGAATTATGCGACGAATTTGATTTACTTTTATTTTTTGATGAAGTTCAGACGGGGATTGGAAGGACCGGGTATTTATTCTCTCATCAGGGAGCTGATGTGAACCCTGATGTTGTCGCGATTGCAAAGGGTTTGGGTGGCGGGTTTCCAGTTGGAGCATGTTTGGCCTCAGCAAAAGCGGCTGCTGGTATGACAGCTGGGACCCATGGCAGCACCTTCGGGGGTAATCCTTTGGCTATGTCTGTAGCCTGCAAAGTCCTGGACATTATTCAAGAAGAGGGATTACTTAAAAATTGCGTCGAGCGAGGTGTCGAGCTTCGAACCAGGATTACGCAGTGTTATCAAAATTATCCAAATTTGGTTGAAGAGGTTCGTGGAGCAGGCTTGATGGTAGGGATAAAAGCTATTGTTCCGGCTGGGGAGTTGGTGACGGCTTTTCGGAACCATGGCTTGCTGACTGTGCCTGCGGGAGATAACGTTGTTCGTTTATTGCCGCCGTTGATAATTGATCAAAACCATGTAGACGAGGCGTTGGAGATGATTTCTGATGCGTTCAAGGCGTTAACTTGATGGCTCAGCCAAAGCATTTTTTGGAATTAGACCAATTTTCTGTAGCCCAATTAAGAACCATACTTGATCTAAGCACAGACTTAAAGTCCCGGGTCAGGAAGAGCCATCCTTTGCAAGCAAAGACGCTTGCGATGATTTTTGAAAAACCGTCTACGCGAACTAGAGTCTCTTTTGAAGTTGGAATGAAGCAACTTGGGGGAGAGGTAATAGTACTTAATGCGAATGAATTGCAGATTGGTCGCGGTGAAACCATAGCCGACACAGCGCGCGTTTTGAGTCGTTACGTCGACGTTATCATGTTGCGTACTGACGAACCCAAAAAACTCTACGAGTTAGCAGAATATTCTACCGTTCCTGTTATAAATGGGCTCACGGATCGGTCCCATCCGGTTCAATTGCTTGCAGATATAATGACTTATGAGGAACACATTGGGCCAATCGGTGATGCCTGCATAGCCTGGTGCGGTGATGGAAACAATATGGCTCTTACCTGGTTGCAGGCCGCTACCTTATTTGGTTTTGAATTGAGATTGGCTTGTCCAAATGAACTTAGTTTGGACGAAGAGGACGTTTCATACGCCAAAGAGCACGGGGCTCAAATCTTTGTGTCTAATGATCCCATCTCGGCGGTTAAAGACGCAGACTGCGTAGTTACGGATACTTGGGTCTCAATGGGAGGTGAAGGTGCGTCAAGCAGGTTAAAGATTTTGGAACCGTTTAGGGTTTGTCAAAGTTTAATGAGGCATGCGTCCCCCGAAGCAATTTTTATGCATTGCCTCCCCGCGCATCGTGGGGAGGAGGTAGAAGCGAGCGTTTTAGAAGGCGTCCAATCTGTTGTTTGGGATGAGGCCGAAAATCGTTTGCATGCGCAGAAAGGGCTTTTAATGTGGTGCCTTTCCTGATGAAAGCCCCGGACAATCTTGTCCAACCTTTCCAGGTAGAGTCGATGGCGGCACAGGGCCGTTTGGTTCGACTTGGTTCTGCCCTCAACGAAATATTATCGGCTCACAATTACCCAGACTCAGTTGCCCGGCTATTAGGCGAGTTTATTGTTCTTGGTGCGATACTATCTGGCACTTTAAAGCGTGAGGGTGTGCTGACGATCCAGGCTTACGGCGAAGAGGCTATACGGCTATTGGTTGTTGATTTAACCCATGATGGTAATATTCGCGGGTATGCACGTTTTGATGAGGCCCAAATCGAAAAGTTATCGGGTCAAGGGATCTCCAAGAAAACCCCGGAAATACCTGACTTTTTTGGTTCTGGGCGCCTGGTAGTTAATCTGGTTTATGGTGACTCAGCTCGTCCATATCAGGGAATTGTGCCACTTGAAGGGTGCATCTTGGCGGAATGTGCGGAGACTTATTTCAAACAATCTGTTCAGTCCGAGGCCAAATTTATGGTTGCTGTGGGGCGCGTCGGGGGAGCTTGGAGGGGTGGTGGATTAATGCTCCAGCATCTCGAGACGCGGGGATATCAAGTTCAATCTGGAGAAAATGACCTCGATAATACTGCTGAGTCATGGAAACGGGCTAAAATAATGATGCGAAGTGTGACGGAGAAGGAGCTTTTATCCTTGGAAGTACATCCTCACGATCTTTTGTATCGGCTATTCAATGAAGATGGCGTAAGAGTATTTCCTTTTGAGTCACTTCAAATGAATTGTCGGTGTTCCAAGGATAGAGTAGAACAGGTTCTGAACAGTTTCCCAGATGCAGAGCTCGAAAAAATGATCGTTGACGATAAAATTTTAGTACATTGTGAATTCTGCAATCACGAATATCAATTTAGACTCGATCAAATTGACTGTATTTCTCAATAAAATGTAGTTGCACAGAAGATTACACGCGGCGTTTTGAATTCCCCATTTTTTGATCGGAGTCGTTATGAAATCTTTTGATCGTTTTCTTCTACTTTTACTCACTTTCTTTTTTATATCTTCGGGATGTGTCAACACACCACCCAGAGAGATATTCCCAAATTTACGTTACAGTCATTTTAAGCCAATAAGCCTTGCGGTAAATTCTGTCGAAATAAACGTCAGTTATGTCTCTCCGAAACGGATACCCAATGTGGAGCACAAGTTTCCGATTGTCCCCACGAAAGCAGCTTCTAATTGGCTTGAGGATCGTATCCGGCCCTCAGGGGGCACTGACAGCCTGCGCGCTACAGTGACACGGGGAAGCGTTGTCGAGGTCGAACTGCCAAGAACGCCTGGCCTCAAGGGTGCCTTCTTGGTTGATCAATCAGAGAGATATGACGGCGAACTTGAGATTGTCCTAGAAATTATTGACCCAAATGGAAGACGTCGTGCGATGGTGTCCTCTCGGGCGGTCCGCTCGAAGACGGTGGCAGAGGATAGCACTTTATCTGAAAGAGAAGAGATTTGGTTCAGGATCACTGAAGCGATGATGAACGATCTGAATGCAGCATTAGAGAGACAAATTTCAAAACATTTTGTAATCTGGAGGCGTTAACTAGAAGCAGATTTTGGTTGCCTACTGCTGATTAGTTTCGCCAGAAGGAGGGGACCAACAGCATTAAAACTGTAAAAAGTTCCAGTCGACCTAAGAGCATTCCCGCTGATAATAACCATTTGGCTGCGTCTGGAAGAGGTTCAAAGGTGCCGGCGGGACCAATTATCGGACCCATTGCCGGCCCCACGTTGCATATTGCCGTAGCAGCACCCGTGATCGCAGTCATGTAATCGAGGCCTAGCGCCCCTAAAGCTAGGGCTAAAACTACAAATGAGAGCATAAACAGATAAAAGAAATTCATCACTGAGAGGATAATTTCATTGTCAATCGGCCGATGATTGTAATGTGGCAAAAAAATGCCATGTGGGTGGAGCATCTTCAAAAATTGGTTACGCACGATAGCTCCTAAGACTTGAAAACGAAAAATTTTAATTCCGCATGAAGTAGAACCCGCACACCCGCCGACAAACATAAGAAAAAAAAGAATTATTAGAGGGAACGCTCCCCAAACTTGGTAATCGCCAACCGTATATCCAGTGCCAGTCATTATCGAAATCGTGTTAAATGTTCCCATTATGACAGTTGATAGTGAAAAATCATCTTGAGTTTTCCACAACCAAGTCACTACTAGCAGAGATCCAAGCGCTGCTATCGCTATGAAATAGTGGACTTGCGTGTCCTTAAATAAGGTGTAGGCGCCATTTCGGACAAACTGCAAATAGAGAATAAATGGTATGGAGCCAACAATCATACCAACGATAATGAAAATCTCTATTCCGTGGCTTTTGAAAGATCCAATGGATCCATCAGCGCTGGAGTATCCGCCCGTCGCAATTGTGGTCATGGCGTGGACGGCAGCGTCGAACTTGCCCATTCCTAGCGTCCAAAGCCCCACCCACCATACCAAGGTGAACCCCAAATAAATTACTCCGATGCCAACTGCTATTTGCCCAGCCCGCGGCAAGCCTTTCTCCAGAGTATCGAAAGCCTCAACTTTAAAAAGTTGCATACCTCCAACTCTCAGCATGGGTAAAACGGCAACGGCCATAACAATAATGCCAATCCCGCCCAACCATTGAAGTAAGGCACGCCATAGTAAAATACCTTCTGGAGCTGCATCAATTCTGGTTATGACCGTGGAACCGGTTGTTGTAATCCCTGACATTGCCTCAAAAAAGGCATCTGTATAAGTCATTTCCAGCTCAGAAAGCAGAAATGGCAGGGCGGCGAACATTGTTAGTATCAGCCAGCTAGCTGTGGTTAGAATAAAGGTTTGTCGGATTGTTAGTTGGGATATGGAGGATCTATTGGCGAGCATGAGAACGCCGCCGACAAAAAGGGTAAGAAGTCCAGCACTCGCAAACACCTTCCAATCGTTATTACCTGCTGCTAAATCGACCGCAAAGGGGGCTAACATGGCGACTGCAAGAGTGACCAAAAGTATTCCTATAACGAAAAGTGCTGGTCGGAAGTCTAACATAGGACCCTACGTAAAAATTAGATGATATTTCCCGGACCGGAGGTGGGGTTTCCAATGGCAGCTAAAAACTCTCTCCGGGTTGCAGAGTCCTCTCTAAATGCTCCCATCATTTAACTGGTCACCATGGTAAGACCAGTTTTTTCTATCCCACGCGTGGTCATGCATCCATGGCTGGCCTCAACCACGACGCCGACACCCTTATGCTGTAATACATTGTTCAAAGTCGTTGCAATTTGCGCAGTAAAACGCTCTTGGATTCGCAGACGTTTGGAGTAGAGGTCTACCAGGCGAGCAAGCTTGCTGATTCCCACCACTCTTTTGTCCGGCAGATACGCCACATCAGCATTGCCTATGATTGGCGCAATATGGTGTTCACAATGAGACTCAAAGCGAACATTCCGGAGGACAACCATTTCATCGTAACCTTCCACTTCATCGAAAGTTCTAGAAAGTATTTCCACAGGATCGTTTTCGTATCCAGCGAACCACTCTTTAAACGCTTTTACGTAACGGCTTGGAGTATCAATCAGGCCCTCTCGTTTTGGATCCTCGCCCGCCCATCTGAGGAGAACTCTGACTGCGTCCTCGGCCTCTTCTCTCGTTACGTATTTTGGTAATTTGAGCGTTTTTGAGAGACCGATGTCTTTTTTCTCTGTTGCCAAGTGATCCTCCGTTCACCATCGCCTTTCGGCTCTCTAGTTCAGTTGTCTCGCTTGGTAAGGACTATCAAGGGAAAATGCGGGGATATCAATGTCAAATCTTTGTCCTCGTTCGTCTTCCATCTCGTAAGATCCCATCATTAACCCTGAGGGTGTAGTGAGGGGCGTTCCGCTCGTGTATTCAAATAGCTGCCCGGGTCCGAGGCGCGGTTGCTCTCCCACAACACCCTCTCCCTTGACCTCTTGCATCCGCCCCTGTGCATCTGTGATTCGCCAGTGTCTATTTATAAGTTGTACGGTGCCGCTCCCCGTATTTTCAATCGTTACCTGATAGGCCCATACATAATGATCTTCCGAGGGGGTTGATTGATCGTCGAGAAAGATTGGTTTCACGCTCACGCGGATGGCTTTGGTTGTTGCTGAATACATATTTCAGTTTTCTTTATTTTTTTACTGTTTAAATGGATTGACTTAAAGCTTGATCTATATCCTCTTCCAAATCCCTTACATCCTCAAGCCCAACTGACAGCCGGATAAACCCATCCGAAATACCCAAATGGGTTCTGTCCTCCGCAGAGATGCGTTGGTGGGTAGTAGTGGCGGGGTGGGTAACGATGCTCTTTGCGTCCCCCAAGTTATTCGAGATATCGATTAAATTGAGGGCATTCATGAATTTAAAAGCTCGCTCCTTATCTTCGTTGAGGTCCAGGCAGACAACGGTTCCGAATCCAGACATTTGCTTCTTGGCTAACGCGTGTTGGGGATGTGAGCTGAGCCCAGGATACAGAACTCGCGTAACATCATCTCGATCGCTGAGATATTTTGCGATGGTCATTGCATTTTTGCAATGGTGGTCCACCCGGATTTCCAGTGTCTCGAGTCCTTTTAGCAACACCCAAGCATTAAAAGGGCTCAAAGATGGCCCCGTGTGCCGGTAAAATGGCAATAAGATATCCATAAATTCTTTAGACCCCAGTATAGCGCCGCCCATTACGCGACCCTGACCGTCAATATGTTTAGTTGCCGAGTAGACAACGATATCCGCCCCAAGTTGCAAAGGTTTTTGCAGTAGAGGCGTTGCGAAAACATTATCTACCACCACACACGCCCCTGCTTCGTGTGCCATCTCAGAAACTCTCGGAAGATCAATAATTTCCAGGCCTGGGTTACTGGGGGTCTCAAGAAACACGGCTTTGCAAGGGAGCGAGAGAGCTTTCTCCCATTGAACTAAATCGGTCCCGTCGACGATGATCGTCTCAACGCCAAATCCGGGCAGAATTTCAGTCAGGATATATTGGCAAGAGCCAAACAGGGCACGCGATGCCACAACACGATCACCCGCTTTAACCTGACATGCCAAAGATGCGAATACGGCGCCCATCCCACTGGCTGTTGCTCTGCAAGCCTCTGCTCCTTCGATCAGAGCAAGACGATCTTGGAAGGTTTCGACAGTTGGATTGCCGTACCGAGAGTAGATGAACCTCTCAATTTCATTTTTGAACGCGGCTTCTGCATCCTCTGCGGTTTGATAAACAAAACCTGAGGTTGCGTAAATCGCTTCAGAGGTCTCTTCAAACGGGCTTCTATTAAGCCCACCTCTTACCGACCGTGTCTGAGATCGCCAATTTTTTTGGTAATTACCGCCACTCATTTTTACCTCCAAGACCGTTGGTCTTCGCCGCCGCAATCAAAAAAACCCTGACCAGTAAAGTCAGGGCTCGCAGGCTCCGACCTTTTAGCAACTTTTTTTTCGTGGCTGCAAGCCGGTCGGGCTCAAATCACCACTCTCAGGCAACCTTTTAATCAGGCGAGGTTTTAGGGTCAAGCCTTGTTTTGAGGCACGTAAACCCAAATACTCGAGATTGCCCCTACAATTTTGCTAGTTTTGAATATTTGCATCTCTCAGTGGTTAACTCATAAAGCATCCACACTGAGAGACTAATGACGCATAGCGCGCCTGCTTGATGCATGAGGCCAAATATTAACGGAACCTCTGTAAGCAATGTCGTAATACCTAAACCCATTTGCATGAAAGCTATTATGGCCACTAAATTTGCCGCGCACTTAGCCCGACCCGTTAAATTTTTCTGCCAAGCCCTGACCCATAGGAAAATCGCGAAAATCACAACGAACATTCCTAAATGGCGATGAATAAATTGTACTGTGGCAGTATTTTCAAAGAAGTTTCGCCAGACAGGTTCCATTTGCAGCCATCCCTCTGGCAAATATCGGTCATCCATCAGGGGAAAAGTATTGTAAGCTAGGCCGGCGTCGATCCCTGCCACAAAGGCGCCAGCAATTGTCGTAGTAAAAACTATGACGATAAAAACTTGAGTGACTTTAGAAAGTTGGTGCTTTCTTTTTTCGCCAGGCCACAGGGTAGTCAAACTAAGCCACAGTAGAGCCATAAATATAATCATTGCCAGGCCGAGGTGCGCAGCTAGCCTGTACTGGCTCACATCTGTCCGCTCTGTCAAACCCGACTGAACCATATACCAGCCCATATAACCTTGAACACATCCGAGAGCTAATATTAACGAACATTTTAGGAGTAGACCGCCTGTAAGTTTCCTTGAAATGAGAAACCAAAGGAATGGAAACACGAATGCAACACCGATAATCCTGCCCATCACCCTATGTAAGAATTCGAGCCAGAAGATTGATTTGAAATCCTCTGGCCCCATCCAGAAATTCTGTCTTTGAAATTCCGCAGTGCTTTTGTACTTTTCGTACAAATTTATCCAGTCGGCCTCATTGAGAGGCGGGAATATACCCGTTAGGGGCCTCCAATCTACTATAGAAAGCCCGCTGTCTGTAAGCCGCGTAGCTCCCCCTAATAGAATCATGAATGCAACCATTCCTGTGCAAAGAGCAAGCCACATACCGACTGAAAACGTTTTCGTGGCCTCAGGGGGCAATCTGTTGAACATCATTTCCAGATAGAGAGTGACTGTCTATTTGACAAGATTTTTGTATACCTTTGTCATCTTTTTTTTATTCGAGATATTGACACAGACATTTCGCGTTCATATATAGCTGTCACTCGTAAGGGAGGAGTGCTAACAATTGCACTTTATTAAACTTTTCAACAATATAGGAGTAATGGAATGGCAACGAAGTTTCGGCCTCTCCACGACCGAGTTTTGGTACAGGCCTCAGAAGCCGAAGCCAAGACGGCGGGCGGTGTGATACTTCCCGATACGGCACAAGAAAAGCCTCAGGAAGGTAAGGTTGTCTCGACGGGACCTGGTGCCCGTGACGGTGACGGCAACGTGATAAAAATGGATGTGAAGAAAGGCGATCGGATCCTCTACGGAAAGTGGTCCGGGACCGAAGTTAAATTGGATGGTAAGGATTACTTGATAATGAAGGAATCCGACATCATGGGCATTATCGAGTAAGGAGGCCCGGATAAAATGGCTGCAAAAGAAGTAAAATTTAATACCGAAGCTAGGAATAAGATGTTGGCAGGTGTCGACACTCTCGCCAACGCGGTAAAAGTCACCCTTGGTCCTAAAGGAAGAAATGTTGTCCTAGACAAATCTTTTGGTGCACCGAGGATCACCAAAGATGGTGTGACCGTCGCGAAAGAGATCACTCTCGAGGACAAATTTGAGAACATGGGTGCTCAAATGGTGCGAGAGGTTGCCTCCAAAACTAATGACGAGGCCGGAGATGGCACAACCACAGCGACCGTTCTGGCCCAAGCGATTGTCCGCGAAGGCTCCAAAGCGGTTGCCGCTGGAATGAACCCAATGGACCTCAAGCGCGGCATTGACGCTGCTGTTGAGGCTGTAGTTGCTGAGCTCCTCTCAAAATCTAAAAAAGTCAAGGATGAGAACGAAATTTCTCAGGTAGGCACAATCTCGGCAAACGGCGATGTAGAAGTCGGTGGCATGATTTCACAGGCTATGCAAAAGGTCGGCAAAGAGGGTGTCATTACGGTAGAGGAAGGCAAGGCATTGACCACAGAACTTGAGGTGGTCGAGGGTATGCAATTTGATCGTGGTTACCTTTCTCCATACTTTGTTACAAATGCAGAAAAAATGATAACGGAGATGGATGATCCCCTTATTCTTCTGCATGAGTCCAAGCTATCGAGCCTACAACCCCTTCTGCCTTTGCTAGAGTCTGTTGTTCAGTCCGGCAAACCGCTTGTGATCATTGCCGAGGATGTTGAGGGCGAAGTACTAGCGACCCTCGTCGTAAACAAGCTCCGAGGAGGCATGAAGGTAGCAGCTGTGAAGGCACCTGGGTTTGGTGATCGTCGCAAAGCAATGCTGGAAGATATTGCCATCCTTACCGGTGGGCAGGTTGTATCGGAAGATCTTGGTATAAAACTCGAAAACGTCACTGTTGATATGCTCGGCAAGGCCAAGAAGATCTCCATGACGAAAGAAGAGACCACAATCGTCGAAGGAGCAGGCAAGAAAGGTGATATCACCGGTCGATGCAATCAAATCCGACAGCAAATTGAGGAGACAAGCTCCGATTACGATCGCGAGAAGCTTCAAGAGCGGTTGGCGAAACTTGCAGGTGGCGTAGCTGTCATTAAGGTAGGCGGTGCCACTGAAGTTGAAGTCAAAGAAAAGCGTGATCGGGTAGAAGATGCAATGAACGCAACTCGTGCTGCTGTTGAAGAGGGGATTGTCCCAGGCGGCGGGACAGCTTTGCTCAACGCGATCAAAGTATTGGGCAAGCTTAAGCCCGAAAACGACGATCAGAGAGTTGGTATTGAGATCGTCGGTCGAGCCTTGCAAGCGCCGGTTAAACAGATTGCTGAGAACGCTGGAGAGTCCGGTGCAGTGGTGGCGGGCAAGCTCCTCGAAGGGAAAGGCGGTGTCTGGGGTTTCAATGCTCAGGCCGGGAAATTCGAAGACCTGGTTAAAGCTGGTATTGTAGATCCTGTTAAGGTGGTTCGTACGGCACTTCAAGACGCGGCATCGGTCTCTGGTCTTTTAATCACGACTGAGGCAATGATTGCAGACGCGCCTGAAGATAAGGCGGCTGCAATGCCACCGATGCCTGATATGGGTGGCATGGGCGGTATGGGCGGTATGATGTAATCATCTGCTCATCAGAGGCCTTAGGTCTTGATCAAGAAAGGCCCTGGATAATTCCGGGGCCTTTTTTGTAGTTTTTAGGGCGACAGCAAAATCTATGGGAGAGATATTTCTCTAAATCAATTCAACCGAAAGTGGATTGTAAGAGTACAACCACTCGTTTCTATAGCCACCCTCGTCACGGTTTAGAAATCGTCGTCTCATCTCTTCTATGTCTTGAAGATGAAACAATTCTCGATTTGCATCTGATCCATTTACAACCTTTCTGGTTCGGTCTACGCGATTGCGAGCGTAAAGGTCTAATGCCGCACCAATATCCGTCTCCTGCTCTAGTGCTCTGGTGAGCACTACCCCGTCCTCGACGGCCATTGCGGCGCCTTGCGCTAAGTAGGGCAAAGTGGCGTGTGCTGCATCGCCTAGGATCGTAGCTCGGTTTGTACTCCAATTATCTACAACTGGCCGCTTGAATAATGACCAGCGATAACATTGATCTTTTTCAGCTAAGTCGATAATCGTTTGTATGTCGGGGTGCCACCCTTTGAAGTCTTCTTTGAGTTTTTCCCAGGGAAACTTGGCGGTCCAGCTTTCCTCAGAGACTTCATCAGTCTCTACACAGCCAACAAAGTTAAGAATTTCGCCGTTTCTAATATAGTAGCTTACTGCATGTCTTCCAGGTCCCATCCAAACTGCCATCACGGGATCCTGAAAGTCAGGGGGAAGAAGATCTGATGGTACGTTAATACGCCAGACAGCATCGCCTGTGTAAACAGCAGGAACCTTACCACAAATTTGGTTTCGAATAACTGATTTAACCCCATCAGCACCCACCAACAGGTCTCCTCGTGCCTTGCTTCCGTCATTAAAATTGAGTGTTACTCCATCGTTATCCTCTTCAAAACCCAGGATGGTTTTATCAAGAGTGATTATCTTTTCTCCACCGAGTTCGACGGCACGATCGACCAGGACATTATGAAAATCTGCCCGATGAGCCTGATTATAAGGCGCGCGATGTATTTCCTTGTGAGCAGCTGCGAGAGAAAAACGTTGCAACTCTTCACCTGTTTCGAAAAGCTTAAAAACATAGGCTTCCGGCTGGACGGACATCTTTGTTATTTTGTCGCCAACGCCTAGATAATTCAGAACATGCATTGCATTTGCCGAGAGTTGAATTCCTGCACCAATCTCGCCTAATTTTGGTGCTTGTTCATAGACCTCTACAACGTAACCAGCCTTCATCAACGCGCATGCTGCGGCCAGGCCACCTAAACCTGCACCGGCTATCAAAACCTTTGATTTGCTCACAGTCCCCTCGACGTTTTTCATCGTTCAAGAATGCCAAACATAGAATCGCATATAAACCCCGTGTGTTTATTTATCTCGTGGCTCATTAGCTGACCCCGATATCGGACAGACGGATTGGCGACTTTGTGTTTATTGCGACTTTATTCAAGTGTTTCTCATAAAAAAAGACAGAAACTTATAAAACGATCAGCCATTCTTTTTTTCTTCAACCCTTTCATGAGTTACCTAAAAAAAGTACGGATCTGGTCGACTGCATCTCCCAGGCCCAGCCGTTCAACGTTCGCTGTTTCGGGGAATGCGCCCAGCAGCCGGGAGGGCATTCTGCGGTCAAGCATTACGAACACTCCCTTGTCATCTCCATGCCGTACCAGCCTTCCAAAGGCTTGCTTTATTCTTAATCGCGTAATTCGGTCATCCCATTTAGACCCACCAAATTGGTTTTTGCGGGCTCGATGCATTATGGTTGGGCGGGGCCAGGGGACCCTATCAAAAACTAACAAGCGTAGAGCTTTACCCGGTACGTCGACGCCGTCACGTATTGCGTCCGTGCCTAAAATACAGCTATCTCTCTCAGCCTTGAAAATATCAATTAAACTTCCGGTATCCATATGGTCCACGTGCTGCGCTAATAGTTGCAGACCGGCCTCCTCCATTGATCCCGCGATGTGAGAATGGACGGCTTTCAGCCGGGCTGTAGCGGTAAAAAGGCCAACTGATCCACCATTAGCGGCAATAAACAGCTCTCTAAAAGCGGCGGCAACGTGCGTTATGTTGTCTCGGGAAACATCGGTTATGATAAATATTTTACTCTGTTTTTCATAATTAAAAGGAGAGGGAAGAAGGGCTCTAATCGGCATCTCCGTGAGGTGGGTAGCCCCGGTTATTTGCTCCGCCGATTTCCAATCAAATTCTAAATCCCCGGTTCCGTCACGGAGCGTGGCAGAGGTCAACAACACACCGTGGGCCGGCTTTATAACTGTCTCTGCAAATGGGCGGGATGGGTCAATCCAGTGGCGATGCATAGCTGTATCTGCGTCATGTCCCTGAACCCGATTAACCGAAAACCACTCCACATACTGACCACTAGTCTCATGAGCGAGATCTGATAACATTGACCGCCAGCTATCGATTTGAAGCTCAGATCGACGTTTAAGGCCCCGACAAACAGCCTCGATCCTATGTCTGTGAGTTGATTGAAGGTTAGCGGATTCGTGATCCACAAAAGTTTCTAGCTCAGCTGCTAGCTGCTTCATAGGCCGCGACAGCAAGTTGAGGGAGGCCTCGAAGAGCTCGGCAGCCTCCATAAGGCCCGGGATCAATGGTTGAACATCAGCTTCTAGTTCATAATCTGGATCAACATGTTTGGCACGCGCGTAGGTCTGTTGTCGCACATAAGATAGAAAATCTTCAGCTGGGCCTTTGGGCTTTTGGCCTGTTTCCATGCGAAGTTGCCACCCCGATGAGGGTAGGCAGGTTGCCGCATCTTCTACTATCGCGAGCGCCAGTCCGATTTTTGGCTCTGTTGCTGCAAAATCTTGTATCCGTTTTGCTAGCCCGCGACCCCTTTTGCTTGGCCCCTCGGTACCGAGAATCCAATGGCGTAATTCCGCCCCTTGTCGACCACTAATCTCAGCGGAAAATGCATTGTCCGCGGCATCAAAAACATGATGCCCCTCGTCGAAGACTAGCCGAGTTGGGATGTAGGAGTCATCAATCCCTCCCAAGGCAGCTTGTGTCATTAATAATGCGTGATTGCTAACAACGATATCTGCAAATCGCGACTTGCGCACTGTTTTTTCGATAAAGCATTTATTATAGTGATCGCAGGAAGAGAAAAGGCATTCGCCGCGTCGATCTGAGAGCCCCAATGTGTTTCTGAAACCTAAAAGGTCTGAAAGCCAACTCGGGAAGTCCCCTCCTTTGATATCTCCGTCACGTGTTACACCAGCCCAACGGGCTACAAGGCCAATGGAAACTGCTGTTCCAGGTTTGGCCGTAATGCCGTTGACGGCCTCCTCAAAATTAAGAAGGCATAGATAATTTTCCCGGCCTTTCCGGATGACAACCTGACGTTTTTTTAACCCTGGATCGCGGTACAGTTTTTCCAATTCTGCATCGATTTGCCTCTGAAGATGTTTCGTGTACGTGCTAATCCATACCGGGCTGCTATTTTTCTCCGCCCAAATGCTCGCGGGAGCGATGTACCCGAGGGTTTTTCCAACACCAGTTCCGGCTTCTGCGATTACGGCTTTGGGCAGGTTTTCTTTTTCGCGGGGCGCAAACATCGGCGTAACCGCCGATGTGTAATCTCCCTGTTCGGGTCTGTCTTCTGCCTGTTCGCCAACTAATTCACTAAGTCTGAGCCGCGCCTCAGCCGGATCCACACCTCGGCTCTCTGATATTGGCTCCGGTCCGTGCTCTGACCAGGCGGGCAGTCTTATCCAAACGTCAAGCCCCCCCTTTGGTCTTGGCTGCTCCTCTGCTTCGCGATGGTGTCTGAGTGTCGCGCATACCTTGTCGGCCCATTCCCATTTCCCGTTGCGCATAGCTTCAGCGACTGCCAAAATGTTAGGCTCTTTGATTGGATCCGAATTGTAGAGTGTTTCTAAAAGCGTCAATGTTGCAAGTTTCAGTATTTCTCCCTCTTCGAAATCAGATTCAGGCTCTCTAATTCCTAACGCCGTCGCGAGGCCCCGTGGTGTTGGAACGCATCGAACGGCCGGGTGGACAAACGCGAATAGTTCTAAAACATCAAAGGCCGGAAAAGTATCAATCCTGAGTCTTCGGGCAACATTGAGTCGGTGGCATAGAAGCAAAGAGTTATGCCCAAGAATAGCCTGTCTTAAGCCAGAGAATGAGAGAGTTTTCAATTTTCCGCTCGACTCTGTGATAAAGCCCCGGGCAGCCCCCAGAGTGATCGTGGTAAAATCCCAATCCGTGGAACTTGAACTATCCATTTAATTTTTCCTCATGAGGCATAATTATACCCCCTTATGAGAGTCAGGTCGTTTGTTTAATGGAAAAGAACCATTTTCGGGATAGAAAAAATGCTCTAGTTTCGCTCGGCCTTTATTTATTATTGAAAGTTTCTCATGGATAGTACTCGAAGCGGGATAGAAGTGGCCAAGGCCTGGCCATTTGGGGAAGCAAGGAAGATTGTTTCACATATATCTGGGGAAACGCCGAAAAAGGGTTACGTGTTATTCGAGACCGGATATGGACCCTCAGGGTTACCCCATATTGGTACATTTGGTGAGGTCGTTCGTACAACCATGGTACGAAATGCTTTTTCCGAGATTTCGGATATACCCTCAAGGCTGTTCGCCTTCTCCGATGATATGGACGGGATGAGAAAGGTACCTGATAACGTCCCCAATCAAGATCTTTTGAGCCAACATCTAGACAAGCCTCTTACGTCAGTGCCAGATCCTTTTGGGACTCACGAAAGCTTTGGACATCACAACAATTCCCGCTTGCGGGGCTTTTTAGACAAGTTTGGGTTTGATTATGAGTTCAAAAGTGCAACCGAATGCTATAAGTCCGGGATATTTGATGAGATACTTCTGAAAATTCTCCAAAATTATGAGGCAATTATCAATGTTATTTTGCCCACGCTGGGTGAGGAGCGGCGGGCAACCTATAGCCCTTTTTTGCCAATCTGCCAGAAAACGGGCAGGGTGCTGCAAGTGCCAGTGGTAGAGCGACGCATTGATAACGGAACCATCATTTACAAAGATGACAATGGTTCATTCGTCGAAGTGCCGGTTACCGGCGGACATTGTAAGCTGCAATGGAAATGCGATTGGGCGATGCGTTGGGCTGCCCTTGGGGTTGATTACGAAATGTCAGGCAAAGATCTGATGGATTCTGTTCGGCTGTCGTCGCGCATATGTAAGATCCTTGGGGCGCGGCCTCCAGAAGGTTTTACGTATGAGCTATTTTTAGATGAAAATGGAGAAAAAATATCAAAATCCCGGGGCAACGGTTTAACAGTTGAGGAATGGTTGCGCTATGCTCCCGATGAGAGCCTTCAACTCTATATGTACAACTCGCCAAAAAAAGCGAAACGCCTGTGTTTTGATGTAATACCCAAATATGTCGACGATTATCTAGGTTTTCTTGAGAAATTACATGACGAAAACGATGCGCAAAAGTTTGAAAATCCTGTATGGCATATCCACCGGGGAAATGCCCCGAGACGAGAAAGCCAGTTAAATTACAGCTTGCTTCTAAATCTGGCATCAGCATGTAACACGGAAGACCCAGATGTACTTTGGGGGTTTATTTCAAGATATGATGATGGAGTGAGCCCGGCTAGCTCACCGATTCTTGACCGGCTATCAAATTATGCAATTACTTACTACAAAGATTTCGTGAAGCCTGAGAAAAGATACAGGGCTCCGACAGATGCTGAACGCAGTGCCTTGGAAGACCTGGTGGAGAGTTTACTTGGTTTGCCTATAGGCGCCGATAGTGCCGCAATTCAGAAAGAGGTCTTTTCAGTTGGCAAAGAAAATGACTATGAGAACTTACGAGATTGGTTCAAGGCGCTCTATGAAATTTTGCTTGGTCGCGAGCAAGGACCAAGAATGGGATCATTTATTGCTCTCTATGGTATTGCAGAAACAGTTGATCTAATTAAACAAGTTCTCGATGATCAGGATATCTCAGGCAGCTGATAGCTAATTTTGTTTTAATGAATAGTGCTAGGCATGGTGGATGGCGCCGGGCCCGCGTAGCAGAGTATTTAATCAGCGCGGATCACAAGGTTCTAACGCCGACGCTGACTGGCCTTAGGGGCCACGCCCATCTGGGCAACCGGCTACAAGCGTTCGCTATTTGGAGCTTCTCCCGAAAGAGCAAAAGATGACCCGCCTTGGCATTATCTTGAATGCGACTGTGGCCAAGATGTTATGGGAGATGACCCTTATTGGCAGGTTGATATTCTTGTTAGGGTAAGTGGTCTTGGGGTAACGATAGCTTGAAATCAACATCTATTCTTGCACGGGTTGAGAGTGACGTTGTGCCGTCCTTTTTTTATGGGGCCCAAGCATCGAAAAGCCTTTTTTTGAGTTTTGCGAATTGGCTAATGGATAGATTTCCACTTTTTTGGCCGGTGACCCCTCGGGCCCATTGGTTGGATATGCATCGAAGTTATTAACTTTGTGTTCATACCCGACTTCTTTCTCAAGTATTCTCTCAAATTGTGATTCTTCCTGTAACCCTCTCAATGTGCCGGGTTGGCTCATCGAATGCCGAGACGAGATAGGTGGCTCATATTTCTTAAAAAAGTTTGCCACCGCGGCGAGGGACAAAAATAGCTGGATTTTTAAGATATCCATTCAATATAACAATTCAGTTTGTCCGCCGTGCAGTAGCGCATGCTATTTATATTCAGTTTTTCGGCACTCTCTCTGGCATTGTTCAACATGCTCTCGGTTAGGTCGGTCAGAGTTATAGAGCCCCCCATTTATGCGTACTGCGGTGCGTTTAACTGGGTTCCCCGAGCCAGAGGCGATATTTAAAATGTTTTATCCTTATTCAATCCCAGCTTTGGCGATGAGGATTTGGTTGAGTGTGTAGTCTTGACGTAATCCTTTCGACACCGTTGAGGCCTGACCTTTGCTTCTATCCTCTCATGCCAATTTTTCGTGGATTTTCAAATTCAAACTCTTACGTTAGAGGGTGGCTGATCCAATAGCCAGATTGGCACTATTGGGGACCAAAAACTTATCTCCGGATCTGTATTTTGAGAACACTTCCTGAGTGTACTTTAATAGATCGCCCCATTCTTCATCATCAAGGCTCTCAACTGCCGCTGGCCAAGTGCGCGAGATGCTATGTTTAAAATATGGGTCATTAACTTTTACCACTCTTTCATAATTGACAATACGTTCATCTACGCTTCCAAAGTTTGCGTTTCTCATAATTGTCGCTAGAGCGCCGGGCTCGCCAAGAGAATGTCTCACTAATCTCAGAGGAAAATCTCTTTTAAAATATTTTCGCATCGCCTCAGCGAAAAGTTCGAAAGCGGGGTTGGCCTCGAGCTTTCCCCAACAGAGATACGCGGCTACCCCCTCTATTTTGAGGACACGTTGCGCCTCTCTAGCGCATGCGATTTTATCTGCTGGAAACATAAGCCCCATTCTGCAAACTGCCTTATCAAAACTATTACTGCGAAAGGGCAAAGCTTCCATTTGGGAAACCGTGAAGTTGATGTTAGAAAACTCAAGAAGATCGGCTCTTTTTTTTGCGATTTCTAACATTTCAATAGTCAGGTCTGTAGCAATAATTGAAGCCTTTTTGTACTTTTGGATCGAGTTAGCAATTGAGATAGAGGGCTCCCCTGTTCCCGCCGCCAAATCTAAGATTCTATCGCTTGGTAAAATCTCCAAAGCATCCACTAAAGTTTTACTGAAAACATCATCTAGTGGTTGGGCATCTGATATTGTCTGGGTCCAACCTGATGAACGCGTCTTCCAGTGATTGACAGTGTTTGGTTCTTCCTCCACTTGAGCGATTTCCTCCTTCAATGAGTTTTGCACCCCGATTAGATCACATTGATTCGACTAAAAAACCGGGGATGGTTTCGGTTCGTTCTTGCTTTTTCCTCTTCCACTGCGGAACGGGCCCGGGGAATTCTAAAGTGTTTTCTTTAGAACCCAAATTTAGAGACAGCAAAAGCATATTAAAACAGATAACCGATTATTGCGTACTGATCTCGGCGAATGATCGAATATGGTTGATCATAGCAGCTAGACCATTTGCCCTGTTTCCGCTGAGGTGAGAGCCGAGGTCCACCGCTTCAAAAAAGTCAGGGGGGGTTACAGCGATTTCTTGAGGGGTACGATCCGAGTAAACGCGGAGCAATAGAGCAATCAACCCTCTGACGATCATGGCATCGCTGTCAGCGTCAAAATGGACTCGGTCTTCCGCACGTGTAGCTACGAACCATACCTGAGATTGACACCCTTTGACTCGGTTGGCTTCTATCTTCTGGGCTTCACTCAAACCGCTTAACTTTTCTCCTAATTCGATAATATATTCATATCTCTCTATCCAATCATCGAACAAACTGAATTCATCTATGATGCTTTGAACAGCATCATCTATGGATGGAATTTGATTGAGCATAATTTCTTAGCCCTTTAGCATTTTTACCTATGAATTTAATTAAGACCTTTGAACTGATTTTTCTAGGCTTCGTCGACCGAGCTATTTTCGAATCAAGCGTTTACTTATTTTACTACTGAGCTCGATCAAGCAAAATTGAGAGCTCTCTGGTTAGGACCATAAGACATTTGAGTGTTGATTATATTGCAGCTGGATACTCCATGACCCTTTCAACGGCCCTTTTGCACAAACTCCCGCCCAATCTGGCACACCGAGCTGCACTCAGCGCGCTAAAATACAAGTTGGTTCCTCAGTTTCGAGCGGAGCATGATTGCTTGAAAACGAATATATTTGGGCTTAGTTTCTCAAATCCACTTGGTTTGTCGGCAGGCTTTGACAAAGACGCGCAGGCGATCGGCGGACTATTGAAATTGGGGTTCGCATTTGTTGAAGCGGGTACCGTTACCCCGGAGCCTCAACCCGGTAATCCTAGACCTAATCTTTTTCGTCTAGCTGAGGATCAGGCGCTGATTAATTGGCTTGGCATTCCCAGCCAAGGCTTGGAGGTGTTTGCTCGGCGATTGGAGTCATTACCCTCAAATATGCCTGGGGTCGTGGGAGCAAACATCGGCGCGAACACGGGCAGTGAAAATATTGCTCATGATATTGCTAAATGCGCCCGGAGGCTTGCTCCATTGACGCAATATCTGGCGGTCAATGTTTCTTGTCCAAATACCCCCGGGTTACTTGAGTGGCAAACCCCCGAAGGCATTCAACGAATATTGACGAGCACCAAAGAAGCATGTGCGAACTCAAGCAGAATGCCAGCTGTGTTAGTCAAACTCTCTCCGGATATCCGAGCTGAAAAACTGGAGACAATCCTCGGCGTCCTGACCGAGGCCGAAGTCGATGGATTGATTTTATCAAATACTACTACTAGTCGTCCGACCAAACTTCGAAGTTCGAGGTCCAACGAAATCGGAGGGCTGAGCGGCCCCCCTTTAGCCGGTCTATCGATCAAACTTTTAAGACTGGTTCGCAAAATGACGAATGGTTCTTTGCCTATTATTTCTAGTGGGGGTATTGCGTCGGTGGAAGAAGCTCTCGCGCGGATAAGGGCGGGAGCCTCGCTTTTGCAGATTTACACCTCCTTGGTGTATCAAGGTCCTAATTTGGTTAAGGACATGGCTGATGGAATGGCACGGTGCTTGGCTGCAAATGGTCTTTCGTCAGTGTCTGAGTTGGTGGGGAGAGAAGGAACATAAGTAGATAAGGCGACATAGGTTGTGAAGGGAAAAAATCGAAGCCCACTCGACTTTTATCGAGTTTGAAATCAGAGAAATTTTTCGCAATCTCGACTGTAATACCCCACCCTATAAGCAATCTACTTTTCCTCAGCACCATAGGAAAATTTGAAAATGTTGTTAAAAATATGAATAAAATAGAGTTAATTGGCGGGTTAAGAAGGGTTGCGCTGAATTACGACGCGCTAATAATTGATCTTTGGGGCGTGATCCATGATGGCGTAACGTTAATGGATGGGGTCGTGGATTGCCTAAATCAAATCCGGTCTGCCAACATCGCTTACGCCTTTTTATCAAATGCGCCGAGAAGAGCGTCTCCCTTAATAGATGCAATGGTACAAATGGGTTTACCGTCCTCCTATTCTCAAATACTTCTGTCATCAGGGGAAGCAACACATCTCGCGCTTAAAGAGCGCTCCGATCCTTGGTTTGATGGAGTTGGCGGAAATTGTTACCACATAGGGCCGGACCGCGATCTAAACTTGTTTGACGGTCTAGACTTGGCTTTCGTTGAGAAACCAGGAGACGCGGATTTAATCGTGAACACGGGTCCGTGGGGAGTCTCGGAGACTATCGCGAATTATGAAAAGATCCTGCAAGAAGGTGCGCAATCAAGAGTAAAGATGGTTTGTGCTAATCCGGATCTTGAAGTTATCCGTGGTGGAAGGAGAATGATATGTGCCGGCGCATTGGCCGAAAGGTACGAAGAGTTGGGCGGCAGTGTTATTTATTATGGGAAGCCTAAACGTCCCATTTACGACACTTGTTTGAGTCAATTAGGTAATCCAGATCCAAGAAAGGTACTAGCTATCGGAGACTCCTTGCGGACAGATATTGCAGGGGCAACCGAGATTGGTATGGATTCCTTATTGGTGCTCGGGGGAGTCCATGCAAAAGAATTCTCTGAATTTAATAAGGCCACTATTGAAACAAGGATCTTTAAACATTGTGAGAAGGCAGGAATTATGCCTACAACAGCCATTTCGAGTTTTTGTTGGTAACCTCTCGGGCTAGTGAAGATTGATTGAGTCTTCGCGGGCTATAACATAGTTCCAATGTGATGGAGCGTTTGCAAAGGAGCGATATTCCGTTGGGTGTTAAGTTGCACGCTCTCCTGTTAACGGTTTTTATTGATACCGTGGGCTTCGGAATTGTTCTACCACTATTACCCTATTTTGCAGAGAAATTTGGGGCGACACCCTTGGTGGTGACCTTGCTCGCCACCGTATATTCTTTTACTCAATTTATTTTTGCACCTATCTGGGGAAAGCTCAGCGATCGATTCGGGCGCAGACCTATTATTCTTCTCACCTTGGCCGGGATGATTATTGGCTACGCGTTACTTGCTTTTTCAGGCTCGCTTTTGTTGTTGTTTTTTGCACGGGCGTTTACAGGGGCAATGGCAGCAAACGGGGGAGTAGTTCATGCGTATGTCGCAGATATTACGAATTCATCAGAGCGAGCAGGTGGTATGGGCAAATTGGGAGCCGCTCATGGGTTGGGTTTCATAGTTGGACCTGCCATCGGGGGTATATTTGCGGGCAGCGACCCCCTAAATCCTAATCTCACCGGGCCTTTTCTTATCGCTGTGGGGCTTTCGGCTTGCGCTTTGGTGATAGCAGTATTTCAGGTCAAGGAAACAAATAGTCCGGTTGAGATTTCGCACTCTTTTGAACCAGCTAGATCCCTTGTAAAACTTTTCTTTTCAATGGTACGCATGCCGCAATTTGCTCTTTTGCTAATTTTATTAACTTTTACACCTTTTGTTTTCTCGGGAGTAGAGACTACTTTTGTACTCTGGTCCGAACGCCAATTTGGCTGGGGTCCTTGGCAGAATGGTTGGATTTATGCTGCTATGGGCAGTGCCGCAGTAATAACACAGTGGTTCCTCGTGGGCCCTTTTACGAAGCGCTTTGGAGAGAGACGTCTCATCAGGGCCGGTGCATTACTAATTGTTTTTGGTTGTTTATTTTTGCCCTTCACGTCGGGCTACGCAGATTTGTCCTTTATATTTGTTTTGATAGTGATGGGAGTCAGTTTCAACAATCCCTCCCTTAATAGTTTAATTTCTAATTATGCGGGACCTGGGGAGAGGGGCAGCCTGCTCGGGCTAGCGATGAGTTTCTCAGCTTTCGCCCGGATTACGGGGCCAGCTTGGGCAGGATTTGCCTTTGAAATTTTTGGACGGAGTTGGCCATTCTTCTCGGGCGCGATCATTATGGGCACTATGTTCCTATTGGCCTTGCGACTTAGGCGACCAGGTGGAGAACGTAAATAAAACCTTTTGGATCTTGTTAAGGCCTGGCTCCGCTCACTTCTTCAAATAAAAATTATGACAATTTCCGACCCGTAAATGGGATACCCTGCTGATGATCTTTGGTCCTTCCACCGGCGTATCTATTGCGGATTTAAAATGTTCACTAAGGTATTTATGAAAACATAAAATGCGATTAAGCCTTAACAGCGAGAAGCGGGTCTGGCGTAGAAAGGTCAATTTAAGATGCTAATAAAGTCCAAAAAAAGTTGGGAGATGAAAGAGTCGGAAGCGACAAGCGAACCTGTTTTCCTAAATCGGCGTGCGTTGGTAAAAGCAATAGCGGCTGGCGCGGCACTTGGACCAGGTCTCACTTTAGGTCCCAAAAGTTTGATTGCGAGAGAGATCGGTGCACAGTTTCCAGCAGTAAAAAATCCCCGCTATCGAATAGACCGAAATGTTACACCTGAGAAGCTCGTAACAAGTTACAACAACTTTTATGAATTTGGGTCTCATAAGGAAATAGCATCAGCGGCCCAAGCACTGAAAATTAGGCCTTGGAGAGTTATTATTGATGGATTGGTAAACAAAGAGATAGAGCTTGGGGTCGATGACTTATTCAAAAAATTTCAATTCGAGGAGAGATTATATAGATTTCGTTGTGTCGAAGCTTGGTCGATGGTTTTGCCTTGGACAGGGTTCCCTCTAGCAGATCTCGTAAAACTGGCACAACCAAAGACTCAAGCTAAATTTTTAATAATGCAAACTTTTAAAAATCCAGAAATGGCCCGGGGGCAACGTCAGTTTTGGTATCCCTGGCCCTATCAGGAAGCCCTAACCTTGGATGAGGCGACGAACGAATTGGCATTTATTGCGACCGGTGTTTTTGGAAAGTCAATTCCCAAGCAAATGGGAGCGCCGCTCAGACTTGTTGTTCCTTGGAAATACGGTTTTAAGTCGATTAAATCTATTGTGCGGTTCACTTTTACGAAAAAGAGGCCAAAAACATTCTGGGAGAGTGTGCAGCCCCGTGAGTACGGTTTTTGGGCTAATGTTAATCCAGCGGTGGATCATCCTCGGTGGTCTCAAGCAACTGAGAGACCTTTGGGTGGATCAGGCCGGATCAAGACTCTGCTTTACAACGGTTACTCGTCTGAGGTGGCTGGATTATACAGTAATCTCAAGGGCGAAGACCTATTCAAATGATCTATAGCTTTGAGAGCACGGTCATGTATATCCACCGAGCAAATAGGTTAAAAAAAACCGGGCACCTAAGTGCCCGGTAGTTTAACAGGGAGGCTTTACGTCCAATCGACGAAGGATCTTCAGACCCTTTCCGAGATGACTCGGAGATCCAGCTGACTGCTGGTAGCGCCTCTCGGCACCGAACTTCAAGGTACAAACTTACCCACTAAAAAACCAGCGTAATTATCAATATTCTGATATGCATAAATTGCATATCTATTCAATTAAAGATTAAAAAACAGTAGGTTAGAAATACTTTGAACTCTTACCTTTTATCTTGTTCTATTCGTCTCAGCAGAAAATCTCTCAAAACCGATATTCTTCGCGAATTTCGCATTTCCTCTGGATAAACAAAATAAGCCTGAAATTGAGGGCCTTCGTATTCAGGTAGGACTGGGACTAGCCCGCTAGTCAACCTGGTCATGTAATCCGGCAAGGATGCGATCCCCATACCTGCAGAGCACGCTCTAAATATCCCATAAATATTATTGACCCGGAGAACGGATCGACGCTCTCGTCCATTTGGTAATCCTGCCCCAAGGAGCCAGTTTACCTTTGTAATGGCAGAGTAGTAAGTCTCGTCGTACGCCAAGAGCCTGTGGTCATCCAGATCCTCTAGAGAGTACGGCATACCTTTTCTTTCCAGATAGTCGGGGGAGGCATACGCCGCGTGTTTCAAGGTAAAAAGCGGGCGCTGGATAAGGTCTGGTTGTTCGGGACGCTCTAGTCGAATTGCCACGTCAGCCTGTCGCATTGACAAATTTAGTTGATCCTCCCGTACGATAAGTGAGACCGCAATCTCCGGGTACATCTCAACAAATTCGTTAAGGCGTTCGGTCAACCACATTGTACCGAAGGCCACACTTGTGGTGATCCGAAGAGGTCCTCGTGGGCGCTCCATTGACTCACCGATGGCGGCTTCCGCGTCTTTGACACGAGTGGCTAGATCTTGCGCTGTTTTATATAGAGTCTCCCCTTGCTCGGTAAGGGTCAAACCACGCGCATGCCGATGAAACAACGATACACTCAGCGATTCCTCCAAAGAGCTTATTTGTCGGCTGATTGAGGATTGCGTCAGATTTAGACGGTCACCCGCATGAGTGAAGCTTCCCGCCTCGGCTACAGTATGAAAAATCCTTAATTTATCCCAATCAAGCACAGGTGTTATGGCCCTGTCGCCTCGGCCAGGAATTTTTCAGCCTCCAGCGCCGCCATGCAACCTGTGCCTGCAGCCGTCACCGCTTGTCGATAAGTTTTGTCCTGAACATCTCCTGCGGCGAATACGCCGTGGATATTTGTCCTCGTGCTATCAGGTGCTGTCGAAATATAGCCTTCGTCATCCATCGCGATATGCCCTCTAAAAAGATTTGTGGCTGGATAGTGCCCAATTGCAACAAATAGCCCGTGCAAAGGCAGTTCTGTTAACGCATCTTCTTTTAAGTTTCTAATTTTGACCCCCGTGACACCCAAAGGTTGCTCATCTCCGATCACTTCCTCAACCACCGAGTCCCAAACGACATGTATTTTAGAATTTTCCATCAAACGCTTTTGAAGTATCTTTTCTGCCCTTAAAGTGTCGCGGCGGTGGATCAGGGTCACTTTCTCGGCATGATTAGTCAGATAAAGTGCTTCCTCAACGGCTGTATTACCCCCTCCTACAACAGCCACATCTTTGCCTCGATAAAAAAAACCGTCGCATGTCGCGCACGCAGATACACCGAAACCTTTGAATTTATCCTCTGATGCAAGACCAAGCCATCGTGCCTGGGCACCGGTAGCAATGATCACTGAATCTGCAGTGTATTTGGTTCCAGAGTCTCCTATCGCAACAAAAGGTGTCCCTGAAAAATTTACCTCAGATATCACATCGTTATGCATCTTGGTTCCGACTTGTTTTGCTTGCGCTTGCATCTGCTCCATTAACCAAGGCCCCTGAATAACATCGGCAAAACCTGGGTAATTCTCGACGTCTGTTGTGATGGTCATTTGTCCGCCAGTTTCCAAGCCGGTGACCAGCAATGGTTCAAGGCTTGCCCTGGCAGTGTAAATGGCGGCTGTGTAACCTGCCGGGCCCGATCCGATAATTAAAACAGATGAGTGAAATTGTGACGTCATTTTCTTTCCTTAGGATTAAAAGCCAAACATGTGATCGAAGCTAAAAGAGCCTGTTGGGGATAACAGACCATGATAGCCAAAAAGGCGACACGTGGTGTCTCGGATTATGATGTAAGCTCCCTCGCCGGCCATAGCTATATCCGCCTGGCTAAAATATTCAGAGATTTTGAAAAAACGGGAACCACTGCAGGGAATATGTATTTTGATTTCTGCTACCTTTTTTCCGCACGAACTTATAAGGCTTATCAGAGTTTCTGAATTTTTATGCCAGGGTGTGGATGCAGGAAAAATCAAGTGGCATATGGTTTCCATACCCATTTCTCCGAGCCTTAGAAATAACCGCGTGGAAAGTCCGGGTGCCTGTTGGCTGTAGCTTTGAGGTTCGTCTTTGTACGTAAGAACAGTATTGAAAATGTGAGACCCAAAACTCGTTTCCGCACAATGGTCTGTGGATAGGTTCTCGTACCTGAATAATGCGTGCAGCCAACCATCGACTTCCTGGCCGACACTGAAATCATACATCAGTTCCATGTGTCCGTAGCTGGCGTTGGAGAGGAACTCTGTGGCCTCTACAGTTTTTGCGTGATTCCTCGGCAGAAGGCCAAAATTAAAACGCCCAACCTCCTCACCATTTGGAGCATATCCTACCATTGCTATTGGCAAGTTCTCCTGGCTCCTTGCCATCGGTGTAGGCAGCACTGTTGTTATCCATAGCTCCCTTGGCAAAATAGGAGCAGGTAGTATGAAACCTTTTCCCATGAAGGCTGCGGCCTTTGCAATTCCTGGATGCGGATCTATGTCTACTCTTTCAACGTTTACGTGAGCCATCCTACGATTGCTTCGACCACCAGAAATTTCGTATCGCGGGCGGACGAAATGTTTCCCGGCGCTTATCTCAAATTGTTGCGGCCATTCCGCCTCGGGCATTAATTCACCAACTGATAGAGGCAAAGATCCAAAAGGTGGTATCTCTTCCTCCAACCAAATGATTTGGCTATCCCCCATCACATTTATGCCTATTTCACCCGTTGGGATTGTACTTGGATGTGAATTTTGTAACCATAAAGTTACGTTTTCACCTTTCCGAGGGGCGGGAAGGCCCGCATAATAATCAGACGGCCACGCGTTTGCATCATGAGTGCAAGTGGTAATCTGTTCCCTAGAGCTATTGATATCGAGTGCGTATTTCACGATATCGTGTCCCTTTACCCCAACAACGTGAATAAAAAGTTGTCCAATAAATTCTGGTAACCCGAATTTCCTACGCACGTAAGTGCTATCAACAATAATTGCTGCCCCGGCCTCTTTAAATACTTCTGACCAATCAGCGATAATTGATCCTGACTGATCGAACAATAAGAAATTTAGAGTAACTGATTTGGCGCCGTAATTAGACCAGTAATTCACAGTGGACAATCTGGTTGATAGGCCGCCTTTTTCACGAAAAAAGGCGTAATTTGTCGCGAAATTCTCAGCACTTAGATATTGCCTAGTATTAGTGAGCCAGCTCCCCTCAAGCCGCATTTCATCTAAAGAATGAACGGGATAGTTTTCCGATATTAAATGGCTTATTTGGTTCTTTAGGCGGTCTACATCAAAAGCTACAATGAATAATGCGCCAAAATTAGTATCCTTAAAACAATCTATAGGCTTGGCAGTTAATCCGGCTATTTTGTTACCGACTTGATCGATATCTTGGACGAAAGAATCTTTGAAGTAAACGGAGCTGGTATCATGGAATTCGTCAAATCCTGAAAAAAAGCCCAATGGGTCATAAAGGGCTATTGGCCCTGCTTTTTCGAGTTTGCCCACCAAGGATTTAGCTTTGCCTGCGACGGAAGGGTGGCTTATCGCCTTATAAAAACTATTGCCGCCCTTAACATTATTGAATGTTTCAATTGTACGTCCCACTAGCGATTTTCCTCTACCGCGGGGGCGCGAGGGGATTTAAAAGATTTCACAAAAGCGGAAATCCGATGTCTGATAACTTCTCGCCTCAAGACTCCTCTGTTTGTAACCCAATTGAATTGTATTACCTTTCGCTCCCCTTCGAATGGTTTATGACCATGCCACGATTTTACGCTGCGTCGGAAGGCTAACAACGTTCCTGCCGTTGGAGGAACCTCTGCCGCGTAATCATCTATGCTACTGCTTGCACGCAAAATCCTTAATCTTCCACCGGCTGTCGACCACTCGGTGTTCATGTATATCAGAATCGTAATTATCTTTGATTTAGAGTCAGTGTGAATTTGTCCGTCTTTCGACTGTGACATTCCACGCACTGTGACAGTTAGGGGTCTTCCCTCAAGATCAAGGCGGAATTTTTCTGAAAAAGCGGATCGTAATTCCTTCGATGACATCTCCTCAACAAAAGTTCTAAATGCTGGTCCAGTGTGGAGGCCGGATAGCGGGAAGCTGCCTGGTTCCGAGATTTTGGGGTAATCTTCATTGATGGTTCCAATGGCTCTATCCCTGATGAAACCTGGAACGATCAGGTACTCATATGGTTCCTTACGTAACTGGGTGGCTCTAAATTTTTCAATATCAATAGTCAGCATTTTTTCTTTGAGGAGGCCACGACTTAAGTTGATAGCTCAGTCTTAATTCTCCAATTGAGAAAATTCAAATGGATTTGGTTAATCAAAACTAATTCTACGCTTTATTTCTTGGACGATTTTATTTTGATCATTTGGAGGTGGGTACTTCCATTTTTCAAATTTGCCCAAAAAAGGCCTCGTTGCGCCTGCCTCCCGCATTTGATCGTGAAAGCGATCGAACTTGGGTGATCCGCCATCGAGCTCAAAAACGTGCACAGGCTTGCCTGTTGCGGCAGCTTCGCTAATCATATTGACGGAATCGCTGGTTACGACAAACCCGTCGGAAAGTGCAAGAATACCTAAGTAGGGGTTGTCGCCTTTTCCATCCCAGATTCGGAAGTTTACTTCCCGTAAGGAGCGTGTTAGTGCCGAGATTAGGTCCTTCTGAGTTCTCCGAGACGGTGTTATCGCTAACCCCGCGCCAGATTCTTTTACGCCTCTCACTAACAATTCACCAAGCTGAGAGCCCTGTGCGGCGGTCATTCTAAATTGCTTATTGGAGCCCCCAAGTAATAAGCCTATCAGAGGCCTCGGGAGGGTTTCATACATTTGTTTAAACCTTTTTGCTGCCAATTGGATCTTAACCTGTGATATCCCGTGAACAGAGCCGATTGTGGAAATCACGTTTTCACCTCGCAAGTTGTCGTGCTTTGGTGCGACAATGACATCAAATTTTGAGATACCAAATCGAGGATTTTGTATTTGAATTAATTTTGTCCTTCCTCCGGAGGCTCGCTTTATCGCAAGGGCTAAGGCCACTGTCTGCCGTCCCGTCGCGATCAAAATTGAGGGCCACGGGGGGCAAAGGCCGATACTCTTAGTGTTTATCCCAGAAAACGGAGCCAACCAAAATGATGGAGGTAATTTAGACCAAGGAAATCGAGGAGCTATTATCTTCATTTCAGGTTTAAATTCCAGCATTTCAGCAAGAGCGACGCATTGGGACATCATCCCAGCTTTACCGTCGCATAACATCCAGCACAGCCGGTCTACCAAACCCTGTCGTTCCAAGAGATTTGACCCAGATTGAAATATAATTTCATACTATTATATTACGATGTCTCCATTTTGTCGGCAATATGGAATGAGCTAGATGGCAAAGATAAAACTCGATCGCATAGACCTAAAAATTTTGAGGGATCTCCAAAATCAAGGTCGAATTACCAATGTCGATTTAGCGTCTAGTGCGGGAATTTCGCCTCCGCCTTGTTTGCGTCGTGTCCGGGCCTTAGAAGAAACCGGCTGCATAAGAGGCTACCACGCCGATGTCAATCCAGATGCATTGGGTTTTGGCGTTATCGTTTTCGCGCACGTAGGCTTGCACAGTCAAGCAGAGGCGGATTTGGTTGCGTTTGAAGATTTGATTGCAAAATGGCCAGAAGTTCGCGAGTGTCACATGCTCGCGGGTGAAACAGATTTCTTATTAAAAGTTGTCGCTCATGATTGGGACTCATACCAACGGTTTCTTACCACTCGCCTCACGCCCGCTCCCAATGTCAGCGTGATCAAATCTTCTCTGGCAATTCGGTCCGCTGTAGCTCGTGTGGGGGTCCCCATCGATGTAGATAGTGCTAGGAGCTAGTTGGAAACAACTTTTTCGTTTACTCAAATGAAACCCTCAGAATCTCGTATCCTCTTTGGCCTTTCGGCGTTTTTACTTCGATCCAATCTCCAACGGATTTTCCTATAAGTGCTCGAGCCAAAGGAGCCGAAATCGATAAGAAACCATTTTCAATATTAGCCTCATGCTCGCCAACAATTTGATAGGTTGTCTCTTTTTCCGTATCCTCATCTGATAGCGTAACGGAGGCACCGAATTTTACAATAGCACCCGAGAATTGGGTCGGGTCTATCACTTCAGCATTAGCAATGCGTTCCTCTATCTCGCTAAGCCTTCCCTCTATGAATGCTTGGCGTTCCTTCGCTGCGTGATATTCGGCATTCTCAGATAAGTCCCCGTGTTCCCGAGCTGCAGCTATTGCTTTGATGACATCAGGCCTTTCCTCAGTTTTTAGCCTCTTTAATTCTTTTTCGAGTGTCTGGAAGCCTTTCAGCGTCATTGGAACTTTGTCCATGATCATCCCCCAACAATTCCTTTTTCTGTCGCTGTGTGGCAGGTTACCAAATATGACTTTCTGATGCCAAGAGCTAAGTGGGCCAAATAAATAAGGATTGAAGGGAAATTACCCTAAGATTATCCGTTTTCATTGCTTTGAACATATGCGGGGCCATTTTGCCTCCGGAAATAGTTTATGAATAGGGAATGTATAGTAAAACGGCGGCTCTTGGGAGGCTTGTACTCCAAATTCCTCGGCAGCATTCGGCGAGGCAATTATCACCAGATCTACTTCTCTGTTTATTATCGCTTCTTAAATGTTTGGGCGCCCCTCAGTCATATTATCAATTCTTTGAGCACCAATGTCCTAGCCGAACAGAGCGGTGGTAGTCCTTTTTTTCTAAGTTTTTAAATCCAAGGAAAAAAATCTCCGCTATCCCAATCGCGATAGGCTGATCAATATCTTCGACTGATATAAACACCGTTATTATTGCAAGAAAGGGTTGACCAGCCGCTGTTTGGGTTTTTGTAAATGCGCATATAGGCTCCTCGTCGATCCTTTTTACTACTCCTGCAGCTCTGATTTATAGTCCTAAAAGGAAGTCTTCACTCGGATATCTTGAGAACGGTAAAACGGGGCCTTTTTACAGAATTAGGTCTTTGAGATCACGGTTTTAAGTTCTCCGAGCTGTTCATGTAATCTGCTGCCAACGAGTGCAGGGACGACGTGATATAGCTCGCAGAGTACCACGCGCCATTGCCAAAAAAAGCACCCTTATGATATCTCAAGGGTCTATTTTCGACACATAGACCTCAGTGGACTTACCTTCTAATTGAAAAGTAATAAGACCCATTAGTTCCAAAGAAGTCGCCAAAGATTTGTTTGTTCGTCTATTTTGGAAATAATTTCATCCGATATCGAATACTGTGGTTTTAAATCAGCCATTGCTTTGTGCGTTTTTCTCGATTCATAGACGTTTTCTCAATGCTTTTCAGTAGAAAAAGAAAAAATATTTATAAAACAATGACTTAAAGAATAATAAATTCTTGCCATTCGAAATTCTTTAGGTTAATTTCCCGGCCCTATCATAAATCATGGGGTCATTATGCTTCGGGATGAGGTGAGCACTGAGCTTAAGCAAGCGATGCGTTCCAAAAATACCGTCAAAACAGCGACTTTGCGGTTAATTTTGGCTGCCATAAAAGACCGAGATATTGCGGCGCGTACCGACGGGGTCTTTGAAGGAATTGGCGAAGATGAAGTCCTTAAAGTACTGCAAACGATGGTAAAGCAGCGTCGGGAGAGCATAAAAATGTATGAGCAAGGGAACAGGCCCGAGCTCGCAGCTCAAGAGGCCCAAGAGATCGCCATTATTCAATCGTTCTTGCCTGAGCAAATGGATGATCTAGAAATTGAGTCGGCTGTAAAAGCAGTAATCGATGAAATTGAGGCCAACAGTCTAAAGGATATGGGAGCCTCAATGGGGTTGCTGCGAGAACGTTATTCTGGGCGAATGGATTTCGGCAAAGCAAGTGCCATCCTCAAGTCTGAACTGACAGGATGAATTTTATTTAATTTGGCTGTATCTTAGTTTGCAAAAAAATGGGTCTGGGGCAAACATTGGCAGCATGAACTTTCAACCGTCATTTCTCGATGAGATAAGGTCAAGAATAGGGTTAGTCGACTTTATTTCGCGAAAGGTCAAGTTATCGAAGAAGGGACATGAATACTCTGGCTTGTGTCCGTTCCATTCTGAGAAAACCCCCTCATTCACAGTAAATGAGGCAAAAGGTTTTTTTCATTGCTTTGGTTGCGGAGCTCACGGCGATGTCATTGGCTTTTTGATGCGCCTAGAGAATCTCACTTTTCCTGAGTCGGTTGAGAGGCTCGCTGGAGAGGCGGGCTTGATGCTTCCTCAGAGCTCTCCTAAGGAGGTCCAGAGAGAGAAAAAAAAGGCGGATCTCTATCAAGCTATGGAGATAGCTTGCAACCTTTTTCAACGATCACTTCAAAATGGCGTCAACTCTCGGGTACAGCAGTATTTGAGGACTCGCAATTTGACTTCTGATGCAATTGAGCGGTTTCGGATTGGCTTCGCCCCCGAATCGAGAAACCATCTCAGATCTGCTTTATCGGATAGGCTCATATCAGAATCTGTCCTGATAGAATGTGGCCTGCTAATAAACCCCGAAAACGGGGGAGAGCCCTATGATCGTTTCCGTAATAGAGTGACTTTTCCTATTTTCGATCAGCGCAATCGCGTCATAGCCTTTGGTGCGCGTGCTCTTGGAGAAGCTCAGCCTAAATATCTAAATTCCCCTGAAACACCACTTTTTAACAAAGGCAATGTGCTTTACGGATTATCAACTGTGCGATCCAGCGCGATAAAATCGGGGCGTGTTGTAGTGGTAGAGGGCTATACGGATGTGATTGCAATGGTAACCGCGGGGATCGAGGCGGTCGCGCCGATGGGCACGGCTCTCACTGAAAATCAAATGTTGCTTTTGTGGAGGTTGTCACCCGAGCCGATATTGTGTTTTGACGGTGATAACGCGGGATTGAGGGCGGCGCAGCGTGCTGCAGATAGAGCCTTGCCATTGTTAAAACCAGGCAAATCTCTTCGTTTCGTCTATCTGCCCGTGGGTGAAGATCCAGACTCCATGATTAGAGCAGCCGGCCCCACGGCTATGGGGGATGTCTTGCAGAATTCCGTGCCGCTGTCACAGTTGATTTGGGACTTGGAAACTGACGGTAAAAGTTTCGACACGCCCGAACGTCTTGCAGGTTTGGAGTACCAGCTCGAGAGACGTGCCAAGGCTGTGGACGACGCCAAGGTTCGTTACCAGTATATACAAACTTTTCGCTCAATGATTAGGCAAATAGGCTATACATCGCGCGCTAAAAACTTTGCTCAAAACGGACATAAATCTAATCGTGTTCAAACGGCAACTAGGATAACCCCTGAGAGCCCAGCCAAACGCCGTGAAGCGATGCTTTTAGCAGTTTTAATAAAATCTCCTGACCTGCTTGATGAGTATGCTGAAGAGGTCGGTGCATTAGAATTTCAGGATAAAATGCTAAATGAAATACGTCAGACACTTATGCAAGTACATACAGCTTCTCCGGGTCTTGACACGGACGCTCTACTATCCCATTTATCGCGGGGGAGAAAATCTAGTGAGCTGGAGAAAATTAGGTCATCCCTTCGACTAATCCAAACCTCGTCCTTGAGTGGGAGAGAGGCTTTTTTGGAAACTAGTGGCCAGGAAAAGGACAAAGGTTTGATTTTGGAACTGATTAGAGGGTCTAGGTTGGAAGAGGCACAGCAACGTTACAGCAGGGATCCTACAGATGAAAATCTTAGATCCTTGCAAGAGTTCAGGAGAGTTGCTCTGGAGCGATACAAGGAGAATTTTTAACTCTTTGTCGGGCTGAGCAAGAGTTTCGACCAGCATGGTTGTTAACTCAGAGTTGCTGAGATGGAGCAGTGGAGTAAGATTTTGGAGTACTTATGGCGACGGAATTAGCAGTAAAAAAAGCGGAAACCAAACAAGTCCGGGCTGACGGACATGACGCTCCATTGATTGAATCCACCAATGCGGGGATCAAAAAGCTTCTCAAAGCGGGAAAAGAACGCGGGTTTATTACTTACGACGAACTAAACATGGCGATGCCGTCTGACGAAATGTCGTCGGAACAGATAGAGGATATAATGTCCCAGCTTTCAGAGCTCGGGATAAATGTCGTTGAAGACGAAGACTCAGAAGAAACGTCGGAGGAGGATGGCAAGTCGAAGAATGGCTCCTCTACTGCCAAGAGTAACGGAAATTCGGATGAGGATTTGGGCCGCACCGACGATCCTGTAAGGATGTATCTTCGAGAGATGGGCACAGTCGAGTTGTTATCCCGTGAGGGAGAAATCGAGATTGCTAAACGCATTGAAGCGGGCCGGGATAGCATGATTAGCGGATTGTATGAGAGCCCTCTTACACAATGGGCGATTGTCCGCTGGCGGGATGCCCTTAAAGATGAGTTAGTCTTGTTGCGCGATATTATTGATCTTGATGCAACCTATGGCGGTTCCACCGAAGACGGATTACAGGTTGTTGATGAAGATCCTGAAAGGTTAGGAGACGGTGAAGGCTCGGACGAGGAAGATGAGGATGGTGAGGATCAAGGTGAGGAAGACGGCGAGGCTAATCTTTCTCTGTCGGTTTTAGAGGAAACGCTTAAACCTCAAGTAATGGAAGTTTTTGATGAGGCGGCAAAATTGCAGCGCCGGGCCAGTAATATGCGTGAGAAAAAGTTGGCGGCAGTGCGCGGAGGACCAGAGTTCAAGGCTGCCTCGGAAAAACGGCTGGTTAAAATTGAGGAAGAGTTAATAGCGTTGCTCCAACCGGTGAAATTGAATAATGCTTCAATCGAAGTATTAGTCGAAGAACACTACAAACACAGCAAACAGTTGGTGAATTTGGAAAGCCAATTATTAAGAATGGCCACTAAAGCTAAGGTGAAACGAGAGAGCTTCATGGAGCGGTATCTCGGCTCTGAGCTAGATCCCAAGTGGTTGCAGCGTGTGGGGCGTTTGCAAGATCGGGGGTGGAAGCCTTTTGTCCAAAAGAACCGAGATAAAATCAAAGAACTTCGTAAAGAAGTTGACAAGATTTGTAATGACGTCGGGCTTGCACCTCAATTATTTCGAGACATCGTTCAAAAGATACAACGTGGTGAGCGCGAGGCTGCCCGAGCCAAGAAAGAAATGGTTGAGGCCAATCTGAGGCTGGTAATTTCAATTGCAAAGAAATATACGAATCGAGGTTTACAGTTCCTCGACTTAATTCAAGAGGGGAATATTGGTTTGATGAAAGCGGTCGATAAATTTGAGTATCGACGGGGTTATAAATTCTCAACTTATGCTACATGGTGGATACGCCAGGCGATTACTCGCTCTATTGCAGACCAGGCGAGGACTATCCGCATACCAGTGCACATGATCGAAACAATTAACAAGTTGGTTCGGACATCTAGGCAGATACTGCATGAAATTGGCAGGGAACCAACACCAGAAGAGTTGGCAGCACGCTTAGGTATGCCTCTGGAAAAAGTTCGGAAGGTCCTTAAAATTGCTAAGGAGCCCATTAGTTTAGAGACCCCAATTGGGGATGAGGAAGACTCTCACCTGGGTGATTTTATCGAGGATAAGAATGCTGTCCAACCTTTGGATGCCGCAATACAGGGTAACTTGAGGGAGACAACCACCCGTGTTCTCGCAAGTCTGACACCCCGAGAAGAACGTGTGCTTCGTATGAGGTTTGGGATTGGGATGAATACGGATCACACTTTGGAGGAGGTAGGCCAACAATTCTCGGTAACCAGAGAACGTATACGCCAAATTGAAGCAAAGGCTCTTCGAAAGCTGAAGCACCCAAGCAGAAGTCGCTTACTCAAGAGCTTTCTTGATACCCAGTGAGGTATTTAGAACATTTTTGAAATGGGCTTGCTCAGCTGTCTAGGAACTTACAAGATTATGGGCGAAGTTGAGTCTAATAGGTATGTTTCGACAGCCAGCGGATATCATAAAAAAAACTTACAGTCTTTACAAAATTACGAGACACGATAAATCCGACTATGAGTGGTAGATTATTTCTCCGTAGAGCTGTAAAAGATCGTCACGGTGGGCCCGTAGCTCAACTGGTTAGAGCAGGCCGCTCATAACGGTCTGGTTGGGGGTTCAAGTCCCTCCGGGCCCACCATTTTACACTCACTTATGGAGCCGATATACTGCGCCATTTTCATCGTCGATGGCGAGCCAAATAGCGCCGTCTGGACCGGTTCTTACATCTCGAATGCGACCTAATTGGTTAACCAATAATTGCTCTTTTTCTTCGACCACATTACCCTTGAGTTTGAGACGAACCAACCTTTTTCCTCTCAGGGCACCGATGAATAAGTTGCCACTCCACTCTGGGAAAAGAGCACCGTCATAGATGGTTGCCCCGGAGGGAGCGATTGAAGGATCCCAAAAATGAAGCGGTGGTATGACATCCGAGCGAACGGAGGCTTGAAAAGCTTGACCAGAGTAATGCTTGCCATAAGAGACCTCCGGCCATCCAAAATTTTTTCCAGGTATCGATAAGTTGACTTCGTCTCCCCCAGCCGCGCCATGCGATACCGTGAACAAGCTATTATCGAGCTTTCTTATAGCCGCGCCTTGCGGGTTTCTGTGGCCATACGACCATATTTCAGGAAGGGCGCCTGACTGACCTTTGAATGGATTATCGTCAGGTGACGAGCCATCTTTATTAACCCGCACTACTTTTCCGAGGTGATTCGTTAGGTTTTGAACTAATTCGGGTTCACCTCTATCCCCCAGGGTAACAAAGATTTTTTTGTTATTTGAAATTGAGATCCGAGACCCAAAATGGATATCCGAAACTAGGGGCGGGTATTGTCGGAAAATTATAGTTACGTTTTCTAGTAGGGGTAATTTTTCTCGAAAGGATAATTTTCCCTTGGCTAGTGATGTACGACTTTTGTAATCAGAGACCGGCTCAGAAAAGGTAAAATAGATCAAGCTATTTTCTTTAAAATCCGGATCAACAGCGAGGTCGAGCAAGCCTCCTTGTCCCTGAGCTTTTATTTTGGGTAGTCCCTTTATTGGAGGAGATATGATGCCGTTTCGTACCAATCTCATTTGTCCAATACGCTCGGTAACCAGATATTCCCTTGCATTGGGTAAAAACGCTATTGACCACGGATGGACAAACGGGGCCGCCATTTTTTCAACTTGCAGGCGTCCAATGGATGTATTGATTGTATCCACCTCGTTGGCGGAAACGGGGAAACTTGTACACAAAAAATTAACAAAAACTAAGACTAGGTACTGAGTTATATTCCTCACGATATCTACCGAATGCAAATCGCGTACCGTCATTTATAGACCTTTTGTTGTCATTTAAATATTGGGTAAAAAGACGCCTTTTCCCGTTTTTTGTTGGTCAAGTAGTGCATACGCCTCTACAGATTGATCCAACGACCATTTTTCTGTGAAAAGACTATCAATATCTAATTTACGATCTGATACAAATCGCGCACAATCAGCTTGACCTGTTTTGGAGAAGGTCCAATGTCCCAATACTGAAACCTGTCGCTTAACCAAATCTGGTCCGACATTCAAGGTGACTTGGCCCCCGGTTGCTACAAAACAAGCAAACCCCCACTTTCTTACAGCGCGCACGGAAGCGTCCCGAGTTTCCTGAACTCCAGCAGTCTCTATGGATTTATGGACACCTTCACCGTGAGTTAAATCTCTAATTGCTTCAACAGGGTCGATTGCTTTCGGATCAATTACGTCGCTTGCGCCTTTTCGGAGGGCTAGGTCTCGTCTTTCTTTAGATGTTTCAACAGCGATGACCCTTGCTCCCATCTCTGCGCCGAATTGGGCGGCTGAAAGTCCAACTGGGCCCATCCCGAAGACTGCAATGGTCTCATCACCCGCTACGTTTAGGCGTTTCAATGCACCAAAGGCTGTTCCAGTTCCACAAGAAATTGCGGCTCCAGTCTCAAAGGTCAGGTCATCTGGCAATGGCACCAGCGTGTGTGCCGCAGCACGCATATAAGGAGCGTGGCCACCATGCCCTTCGCCTGATCCATAGACTTCTGG